>NZ_JAMPPJ010000013.1:0-142879 GCF_028481025.1 Providencia sp. PROV150
CGACTCTATTCCTTATGGAGTTCCCTCTTCACGATAAAGAAGGAACTTAAATTAAAGTAGTTAACCGATAAAAATCGATTATTTAGCGTTACGAGCTTCGATTACAGCTTGTGCAACGTTGTTTGGTGCTTCATTGTACTTCAGGAACTCCATAGAGTATGAAGCACGACCTTGTGTCTGAGAACGCAGGTCAGTAGCATAACCGAACATTTCTGACAATGGTACTTGTGCACGAACGACTTTACCAGTAGGCAGGTCATCCATACCTTCAATCATACCACGACGACGGTTCAGGTCACCAATAACATCACCCATGTAGTCTTCTGGTGTTTCCACTTCAACTTTCATGATTGGCTCAAGCAGAACTGGTTTAGCTTTTTTGAAGCCATCTTTAAACGCGATTGAAGCCGCAAGTTTAAACGCCAATTCAGAGGAGTCAACATCATGGTAAGAACCGAAATGTAAACGAACACCCATGTTAACAACCGGGTAACCAGCTAATGGGCCAGATTTCAGCTGCTCTTGGATACCTTTGTCAACGGCAGGGATGTATTCAGTAGGAATTACACCACCTTTGATGTCGTTGGCAAATTCGTAATCCATTGGAACACCGTCTTTATCGCTTTTGTCCAGAGGGAACATATCGATAACGACATGACCGTACTGACCACGACCACCAGACTGTTTCGCGTGTTTACCTTCGATATCAGTCACTTTCATAGTGATTGCTTCACGGTAAGCAACTTGAGGTTTACCAACGTTCGCTTCAACTTTAAATTCACGACGCATACGGTCAACCAGAACGTCTAAGTGCAGCTCACCCATACCAGCGATGATAGTCTGATTAGTCTCTTCATCACTTGATACGCGGAAAGATGGGTCTTCTTGAGCCAAACGGCCTAATGCGATACCCATTTTTTCTTGGTCAGCTTTAGTTTTCGGTTCGATTGCAACAGAGATTACTGGCTCTGGGAATTCCATACGCTCCAGGATGATTGGTGCATCAACTGCACATAAAGTATCACCTGTAGTTACGTCTTTCAGACCGATAGCAGCCGCGATGTCACCAGCGCGAACTTCTTTAATCTCTTCACGTTTGTTAGCGTGCATCTGTACGATACGGCCAAAACGCTCTTTCTTCGCTTTAACTGCGTTCAGTACTGTGTCACCTGAGTTAACAACACCAGAGTAAACACGGAAGAACGTCAAATTACCAACGAATGGGTCGGTTGCAATTTTAAATGCTAATGATGAGAATGGCTCATCATCACTTGCGTGACGCTCTGCAGGAGTGTCTTTACCATCGTCCAGAATACCATTAATTGCAGGTACATCTGTTGGCGCAGGTAAGTAATCAACAACTGCATCCAGCATCGCCTGAACACCTTTGTTCTTAAATGCAGAACCACAGGTAACCAGGATAATTTCGCTTGCAAGAACACGTTGACGTAATGCAGCTTTAATTTCTGCTTCAGTCAGTTCTTCACCGCCCAGATATTTTTCCATCAGTTCTTCTGATGCTTCTGCTGCGGTTTCGATCAGGTTGTTGTGCCACTCTTCAGCAGCTTCTTGCATGTTCGCAGGGATATCTTCGTATTCGAAGGTAACGCCCTGGTCTTCATCACTCCACTTGATTGCTTTCATTTTCAGCAAGTCAACAACACCAGTGAACGACTCTTCTGCGCCGACTGGTAATTGCAGTGGAACTGCGTTAGCAGCTAAACGTGATTTTAATTGCTCAACAACACGTAAGAAGTTCGCACCCATACGGTCCATTTTGTTAACGAACGCGATACGTGGAACTTTATATTTGTTAGCCTGACGCCATACAGTTTCAGACTGTGGCTGAACACCACCAACTGCACAGTAAACCATTACTGCGCCATCAAGAACACGCATAGAACGTTCTACTTCGATAGTGAAGTCAACGTGTCCCGGGGTGTCGATGATGTTGATACGGTGTGGCTCATACTGTTTTGCCATACCAGACCAGAATGCAGTAGTCGCAGCAGATGTGATAGTAATACCACGCTCTTGCTCCTGCTCCATCCAGTCCATTGTTGCAGAACCTTCGTGAGTTTCACCAATTTTATGGTTTACACCAGTATAGAACAGAATACGTTCAGAAGTTGTGGTTTTACCGGCGTCGATGTGTGCACTGATACCGATATTACGATAACGTGCTATGGGCGTTTGACGGGCCATTTTTTCCTCTCTCGTGGGCGTTCAATGCTTCATATAAAGGGTAGCAAATGGCTACCCTGAGATACATCACTAATGTGGGTAAGAAACTTACCAACGGTAGTGTGCGAACGCCTTGTTAGCTTCTGCCATACGGTGAACGTCTTCACGTTTCTTAACAGCGGAACCTTTGTTCTCAGCAGCGTCTGATAATTCATTTGCCAGGCGAAGCGCCATAGATTTATCACCGCGTTTACGAGCAGCATCAACGATCCAACGCATTGCCAGGGCATTACGACGAACCGGGCGAACTTCAACTGGAACTTGGTAAGTTGAACCACCAACACGGCGGGATTTAACTTCCACAGTCGGACGCACGTTATCTAGTGCTAATTCGAATGCATCAAGTTCAGTTTTACCAGAACGCTGAGCAAGGGTTTCAAGTGCGTTATATACGATTGCTTCAGCAGTAGATTTTTTCCCGTCTACCATCAGGATATTTACAAATTTGGCCAGTAATTCTGATCCGAACTTAGGATCTGGAAGAATTTTACGTTGACCTATTACGCGACGACGTGGCATGGATATGACTCCGTTGTTAATTCAGGTTTGTCCAAAACTCTACGAGAGTATTTTGACATTAAGATTAAAATGTTTGGCCTTACTTAACGGAAATCCATTAAGCCTTAGGTTTTTTCGCGCCGTATTTAGAACGAGCTTGCTTACGGTCTTTAACACCAGAACAGTCCAGTGCGCCGCGAACGGTGTGATAACGCACACCTGGTAAGTCTTTAACACGACCACCACGGATAAGGATAACGGAGTGCTCCTGCAAGTTGTGGCCTTCACCACCGATGTAGGAAGAAACTTCGAAACCGTTAGTTAAACGAACACGGCATACTTTACGTAATGCTGAGTTTGGTTTCTTAGGAGTGGTAGTATATACACGAGTACATACGCCACGTTTTTGCGGGCAAGCTTCCAGTGCTGGAACGTTGCTTTTAACAACTTTCGAGCTACGAGATTTGCGTACCAGCTGATTAATAGTTGCCATTATTAAAAAAGCTCCTGGTTTTATTGCTTCGTAAACACGGATTTTGACCCCGTTCGCCAACATGACGATACACGAGGACGCGAAATTTTATTGCTGACTGGCTCAGGTGTCAAGAAATATACAACTTTTAGTGCCTTTATATGGCAAAATGTTGTTTTTGGACTTCTGTTAGCTTCACAAAACCTTGATATGTGATTACAGAAACTGCGGTTGATAGGGTATTTTGCAACCCACGAGCATTGATGTCTACATCCAAAGCGTACAACTGCGCCCCTGTTTTTTGTAGTGCAACAAGATAAGGCGACTGTGCGACTGCCGCAACCACGCCATCTTGCATCAGTAAAACGACATCTTCAGCCGTAATAAAGCCTACCATTGTAGAAAAATCACATTTAAACGGAGATGTTGCTAATGTATACAGCATAGAAAAGATCCTACTATAGATCAAAAAACAACCCAAGCTCAAAATTCACACAATGGATTAAAAATTAAGCACCACATCACATTCCGCTATTTTAGCGCTTACCTCTTTCTTGCTAAGAATTGTTGGTGTTAAAACCCATTCACAATGCTCTCCCAGCCCCCGTTCTTGTAGCGAAGAGCCGCAGAGATAAACTTTTTCAATGTCATATAACGGCAATATTTTAAATGTTACGATGTAATCTCGAGCAAGCACTTCAGCGGGATGTTGGTTTGCTAGAAGCTGATAAACACCATCAGAGAGAAAAAACACCTGAATGTCTTCTGTCAGTGCTGAAGTTGCTAATAATGCATCTAACCCTTCTCGGCCACTGGCATTTCCATGGGGCATGGTTGTAAAGACAAAAGCTATTTTTTTCACACGGTACCTTGTATTGAGCTGTTCTTAGAATTGAATTGTTCGGTCTGTGGTTATCATCGCTTCCGCAAGGCTTCCTAACCCACTCATGATAAAGCCCTCAGCAAGGTTAGCCGTTGGAAGAGATAAACTTTGCGCTTGTTTTTGGTCAACAACCCCCCGACGCAACGCGGCAGAAACACAGATATGCATTTCGCACCCAGATTGTTTTGCCAGTTCCTGCCAAGCTGAAACTAAATTGAATTCATCTGTTGCTGGTGACGTAAGCTGGTTCGCATTAAAAACACCCTCACGATAAAAAAAGAGTGTTTTCAATATATGCCCTTCTTGAAGAAGGGCTTTTGCAAATTGATACGCACTCGCTGCTTGTTGTGTACCATAAGCAGGGCCAGTCACAACTAAGCAGTAGGTTAACGAATTTGTATTACTCATTCACCGCTCTTGAATTGACGAATGTATAAATAAACGGTGTGTTTAGAAATGTTCAAACGGTCAGCAACTTGGTTAATGGCATCTTTAATATCAAAAATGCCTTTTTCATATAGGTTAAGAACCACTTGCTTGTTTTTCGCATTATTTGAGACATTACGATCACCGCCAACTTCTTCAATTGTGTACTCCAATGTTTGTGCGACAAGGTCATCAACTGAAGAGGCAAAGTTTACATCTGAAGTAACTTCTTGCTTAGTTTCTGGAACAAACGATTGAATAATTTCAGAGAACGGCACATCTAAGTTCATATTGATACATAATAAGCCAATCACACGTTGCTTGCGGTTACGAATAGCAATAGTAACGGATTTCATTAAATCACCGCTTTTCGCTTTCGTAAAATAAGCCTTCGAGACATTCGATTCTTCGTCTGCCATATCATGCAGCATTCTCAACGCTAGGTCTGTAATCGGTGAGCCGATTTTACGCCCAGTGTGCTGGCCATTTGCGATTCTGACTGCAGAGCAGTTTAGGTCTTCTAAAGAGTGAAGAACAATTTCACAGTGCCCACCGATTAGCATTGCCAGACCATCCACAGCAGCTTCATACGATTTTAAAATCTCATGGTCTGTCTCAGAAAAAGGTTGGTTATCCAATATGTTAATATCGCTGAGGTCGTGTGATTGTATAGAATCAGACATTTCAACATCATCCTTCTAATGTAAAAACTCATCCTGTTGACTAAAAAGGCGTTCATTATTCGACTATTTGGCCTTCATTACTTTGTTTGTAGCCAACAATTGTGATGATAAAAAATAAAATAGAGTCTTCTGAAGTTAAAACTCCACGGCGTTGCCGTCAAGCGAATGAATGCAAGACAGTCTGTTTTATCACAAGTTTTAAACAATTTGAGAGTTTTTTTGATGAGAAATATAAAAAAGCCCAAGGCATGAATGCATTGGGCATCAAAATACACTTAGCTAATGCTTAGTGAGGACTTATTTAGCAGCAGGCTTGATGTCTAATAACTCAACATCAAAGACTAATGTTGAATTTGCTGGGATACCCGGCACGCCATTCTCGCCGTAAGCTAATTCAGCTGGGATAACCAACTGCATTTTGCCGCCTTTTTTCAGGTTAACTAAACCTTCAGTCCAGCCTTTAATCACTGAATTTAATGGAATTGTCAGTGGCTCATTACGTGAATATGAGCTGTCGAATTCAGTACCGTCAATCAAAGAACCTTTGTAGTGAACCACAACGGTTTCATCTGCTTTAGGTTTCGCCCCTGTACCGTCTTTTTCAATTTTGTACAGTAAGCCTGATTTAGTTTTAACAACGCCTTTTTCTTTCGCGTATTTTTCGCGGTACTCAGCGCCTTTTTTCTCATTATTAGCTGATTCTTCTTTCATTTTTTTGTCGGCAGCTTCTTTGACTTGACCTTCAAACTGACGCAATGTTTCTTCAACTTCTGCATCGGTCATTTTGCTTTTGCCGTTAAATGCATCTTGGACACCAGCGAGTAATTGAGCCTTATCCAAATTAATACCAATTGTTTTTTGTTCTTCTAAAGAATTCTGCATGTAGCGGCCTAAAGACGCACCCAGTGCATACGCATTACGCTCTTCTGCGTTTTTGAATGCGCTGCTTTGTGCTTTGGCTTCCGCTGCCATCACTTGCGGAGCAGCAAAAGTAAATGCTAGCGTAGTTGCTAAAAGGCTTGCCTTAAACAGTGATTTCATCCTAGTCTCCGATAACTTTTATTCGATTATATTCGAATAGCGAACTATTCGTTTTATGGGTAGGGCTCTTTAAGTTTAGACCCCGTTACCCCATTGAGTATTAAAAAATATAATAACTACTGAGACCACATTAACAAAAAGTCGTTTCGTCGCCTATATCTTTAACTAAAACTTATCTATTGATTTGTAATGTTCAGTTATTATGATGGTTTAATTACGATATAAACGCTTAAGGAGAGTCGAATATGGACTCATCTGATACATTTGAACAACGCCTAGAACTTTTAGAAAGTAAAGTTGCCTTTCAAGAACTGGCGATTGAACAACTAAACCAGGTTATTACTGACCAACAAATGCAAATGAGCCGTCTGCAGGAACATTTACGCATTGTAGCTGAAAGGCTGAAATCATCCCAAGATTCTCACTTAGCAAGGCCTGAAGAAGAAACGCCGCCACCACATTATTAATTTAAAATGTGAACCTATTGATTTTAAATTAAAAAAAGGAAGCTTTCGCTTCCTTTTTTTAATAAACACTAATACGAAGTATTAGTGGCAGCCGCAGCCGCCTTGTTTGTGACCGTGTCCGTGACCTTCACCGCCACCGCAGCAACCGCCTTCTGAACCGTGGCTATGACCGCCACCGCCACAGCAACCACCTTCGTGGTCGTGGTCATGGTCGTGACCGCCTGCACCATGGACGTGGCCATGTGCGATTTCTTCTTCTGTTGCTTCACGGATAGCCATGATTTCAACATTAAATTTCAGGTTTTGACCTGCTAACATGTGGTTACCGTCAACGATAACTTCATCACCTTCGATACCTGTAATTTCAACAGGAACTGGGCCCATGTCAGTGTCAGCTAAGAAACGCATGCCGACTTCTAGCTCATCAACGCCCATAAATACATCTTTAGGAACACGTTGAACTAAGTTGTCATCGTATTGGCCATATGCATCGTCTGAAGCGACTTCAACATCGAAGTTTTCGCCAACAGAGCGACCTTCTAATGCTTTTTCTAAACCTGAAATTAAAGACCCACGACCATGCAAATAGTCCATTGGCGCGCTTGCTGGCGACTCATCAACTAAAACACCGTCTTCTGTTCTTACTTGATAAGCCAAGCTGACCACCAAGTCTTTTGCTACTTTCATGACATCTCCTACTACCCGTAAGGGAAAAATTTTTGCCAATTGTACCGAAAAACTATAGTGATGTATTGAGAATTGACAAATTTCTATTATTCAGGTGTAAAAATTCCAATAACCTGCTCTTTTTGCCTAACATGTCCCGTTGCTTCATCCCCTGCTTGGCGTTGCTGATCGCCGCAATTGACACACTCGACAACATCAATTTTATCTTCACGCCACATCATTAATGTGTCTTGTGACTTGCACTTAGGGCACGTCGCCCCGGCAATAAAGCGTTTACGTGTTGAAGCCATTTCTAACCCTTATTGTTCATTATTCCAGCTATGAGGCTGCCGATGTTCTCTTTGCATTTCCTTCTCAAAGAGTTCATTCAGTTCACGACGTGCCTCTTTAATGCGTGAAATTTGCCCGCTATCACTATTTTCATTCTCTGGGTAAATATCTCTAAGCATTTTCATGTCTAAACGGCGGAAATGCTGCTTCGCGCGATAAGCTTTATGAGGATGCATCCCTGTGCTAACAAGCGCTTTGCTTCCTAATTCAAGTGCGCTCGAGAATGTTTCACGGCTAAAATCAGTCACTCCACTTTGTAATAGCTCATGGGCCTCAAGGCGACCTTTAGCACGTGCAATAATATGCAAGTTAGGGAAGTTTTCTTGGCAAATTTGCACAATTTCCATCACTTCTTCAGGCACATCACTGGTGATGACGATAGATTTTGCTTTATCGGCTCCTGCTGAGCGTAATAATTGCAGTTCACGTGCATCACCGTAATAGACCGTATAGCCGTAGCGACGCATGGTACTAATCGCCGTAACATCTTGTTCTAGTACTGTAATTTTAACCTTATTCGCCATTAATAAGCGGCCAACCACCTGCCCCATGCGACCAAAACCGACCAAAATAACATGTGGGTCATTGTCTTCTACAAATGGTTTTTCGCTCGAGGCTGGTTGTTGATTATAACGGTAGTTTAAATAGGCATCTATCAACTGCATCACAAGTGGAGTAGTCATCATCGAAAGTGTGACAACTACCAGTAATAAGTCCATCTGCCGTTCATTTATCACACTTGCACCAAAAGCAGTTGCATAGATCACAAAAGCAAATTCACCACCTTGGCTAAGCACCCCGGAAAATTGAGCTCTTGCTCCATTTCGAAGCCTAGCGGCTAAACTCAGTCCGTAAAGCACTAACGCTTTAACTGCGACTAATACTGCAACAGCAATCAATACTTGTGGTAAATAGGCCCACAACACATCTAAATTCAATGACATACCTACTGAGATAAAAAATAGCCCCAGTAGCAGACCTTTAAACGGTTCGATATTAATTTCCAGCTCATGGCGGAACTCTGTTTCCGCTAACATGACCCCTGCCATAAAGGTTCCCAGAGCCATAGAAAACCCAAGGCTTTCCATAATGAGTGCGGAACCTAATACCACCAGCAGCGCTGCAGCCGTAAAAATTTCATGTACCCCAGATTTAGCGGCAAGCCTGAACATCGGCCGTAATAAATAGCGGCCAACTACCCATAAACCTGCGAACGCCACTATCTTCAAGCCAATTTTTTGCCAATCACTGGTTGCTGAGTCCCCAGCTAGCAACGGGATCAGTGCCATGATTGGGATCACGGCCATATCTTGGAAAAGTAAAACAGAAAAACCAAGTTGCCCGCTTTCTTTGTTGGACATCCCTTTTTCGTTCATCAACTGAAGTGCCATTGCCGTTGATGACATCGCCATTCCTAATCCACCAACAATGGCAGCTTGCCAAGAAAATTTGGCTAAAAACAACAGTGACGCCATGATAGCCGCAGTGACAACCACTTGAAGCGTACCTACACCGAAAATCGAGCGCCTAAGCTCCCATAATTTAGAAGGTTTTAGCTCTAACCCGATGAGAAACATCAGGAACACCACTCCCATTTCGGAGAAGTGCAAAATATCATCAACATTACGAATAAAGCCAAAAACAAATGGCCCAATCATGATCCCGGCAAGCAAATACCCCAGTACAGCACCTAAGCGGATTTTTTGTGCAATAGGTACCATGACTACCCCTGCGCAGAGGAAGATGATAACGGATTCAAATAGCCCTAGTTCTGACATTAGGATAACCCTCCCGCACCTAGCGGCTGTTGCATCCATTGGCGGTAGTCATCGATAATCTGTTCAAATCGTTCTTTAGGCTGCCGACGTGCTGCATAAATAATGGTTGGTTCCAACCACTGCATATCACACATTAGTGCGGTCAATTCAAATGGGCGAAGTATTTCTGTAAGTGGATAATGGTTATATCCATCATATTGGTAAGCGTGAACAGGCTCGCCTGTGGTAATCACAGAACGCCAGTATTTGCCTTTTAATTTTTGGTACCCTACATCGGTCGCAAAACGGCGGGTTAACACGCGGTCAAACCACTCTTTCAACAACGCAGGGCAACTATATGTATAGAGAGGATGTTGAAAAATAATGATATCGTGCTGGCACAGTAATTTTTGTTCCGCGGTTACATCAATAAAATAATCTGGATAAATTGCGTATAAATCGTGTACAGTCACATGGTCAAAATCACGCACTGCCTCCAATAACGCCTTATTAGCCATCGATTCGTCGGGGTCCGGGTGAGCGTAGACCACCAGCACTTTCGGTGTATTTGACATCTTTCCCTCCTCAAAGGCGTGTCAGACGGAACATTTTCCGTTACCATGCAGCCTGCTAAATAGAGTTTACACCCTAAATATTGCAGTCTTTGTATTATTATTCAGGTGTATAGTCCAAGGTAATTTAACATATTTTTAATAGACGGTTGCTATGATTGTTTTCTCTTCACTCCAAATTCGCCGAGGTGTTCGTGTCCTACTAGACAATGCCACTGCGACTATTAACCCCGGCCAAAAAGTTGGTTTAGTGGGTAAAAACGGCTGCGGTAAATCGACGCTTCTTGCGTTATTAAAAGGCGAATTACAAGCTGAAGCAGGTTCTGCAACCTTTCCAAGCAATTGGTCCATGGCATGGGTGAACCAAGAAACCCCTGCCCTTGATGTGCCCGCTCTTGAATATGTGATTGATGGTGATCGCGAGTTCCGAGCTTTAGAGCAAAAACTTCAACAAGCCAATGAAAAAAATGACGGCCATGCCATCGCTGTGGTTCATGGGCAACTTGATGCCATTGATGCATGGACCATCCGCTCCCGTGCAGCCAGTTTGCTACATGGTTTAGGTTTCAGCCAAGCGCAATTAAACTCTCCAGTAAAATCATTTTCCGGTGGATGGCGGATGCGTTTAAACTTGGCACAAGCCTTGTTATGCCGCTCAGATTTGTTGCTGCTCGATGAGCCGACCAACCACCTTGATTTAGATGCAGTAATTTGGTTAGAAAAATGGTTGAAAAGCTACCAAGGCACCCTGATTTTGATTTCCCATGATAGGGATTTCCTCGACCCGATTATTGATAAAGTGCTGCATATCGAACAAGAAACCATGTTCGAATACACGGGCAACTACTCTTCATTTGAACGTCAGCGCGCAACAAAACTGGCTCAGCAGCAAGCACTATATGAAAGCCAGCAGGCTAAAGCTGCACACTTGCAAAGTTATATTGACCGTTTTAGAGTGCAAGCCACCAAAGCTAAACAAGCACAAAGCCGCATTAAGATGCTTGAAAGAATGGAAATGGTTGCCCCAGCTCATGTGGATAACCCATTCCATTTTTCATTCCGTAAACCAGAAAGCTTACCGAATCCATTATTAAAAATGGAAAAAGTCAGCGCAGGCTATGGTGAAAAAGTCATCTTACAATCCATCAAGCTGAACTTAGTACCAGGCTCACGTATTGGATTATTAGGCCGAAATGGTGCAGGTAAATCCACATTAATTAAGATGTTAGCGGGCGATTTGCCACCGTTACAGGGGGAAATTTCCCTCGCAAAAGGGATTAAACTCGGTTATTTCGCCCAGCACCAATTAGAATATTTGCACCCTGAAGAATCCCCTTTGCAGCATCTTGCTCGCCTTGCCCCTGAGCAAACTGAGCAACAATTACGTGACTATTTAGGGGGCTTCGGTTTTAAAGGCGACCAAGTCACTGACCCAAGCGGCCGTTTTTCTGGTGGGGAAAAAGCGCGCTTAGTTCTCGCATTAATCGTCTGGCAACGCCCTAATTTACTGCTGCTCGATGAACCAACCAACCACTTGGACTTAGATATGCGACAAGCGCTTACTGAAGCCTTAATGGCCTTCGAAGGTGCTTTAGTTGTCGTTTCCCATGATAGGCATTTACTGCGCACCACTACCGATGAACTGTATTTGGTCCACGGCGGTACTGTAGAGCAGTTTGATGGTGATTTAGAAGATTACCAACAATGGCTGGCAGAGCAAAATAAGCTCGAATTACAGCAAGCACGTGATCAACAAGAGAAAGATAAGCCAGCAGCCGCTGCAACGGTGACGGCACAAGATAGAAAAGACCAAAAACGTCGTGAAGCGGAGTTCCGCCAACTGACTCAACCGATCCGCAAAAAAATCACGGAATTGGAAAAGCAAATGGATAAGCACTCGAATGCCCTAAATGAGCTAGAAGCAAAACTTTCTGATGCCACCATTTACGAACAAGATAAAAAAGCCGAATTGACGGAATGTTTGAAAAAACAAACAGAACACAAAGCGGCTCTTGAAGATGTGGAAATGGAGTGGATGGAACTGCAAGAGCAGTTAGAAACCATGACCAGTGAATTTGAATTAAATTAATTCGTTATAAAACATCACAATCCATTAAAATCACGAAAAGCTATCTTTTGATAGCTTTTCGTTTTTATCATTACTGAATCTTATTCTTTCACACACATCACATAATACTGGCCATCAATAATTTCAGTACCTTCGGTTTCATGTTCAAAACCCGGAAATTCGCTATCCCACGCTTGAAGACTATGCAAATAGCCGATATGCGGGCTATTTTTATCGCCAAAACTTTCACCTGATAACAACATAGGAATACCCGGTGGATAGGGAATAATCGAGTTAGCCGCAATACGTCCGGCTAGTTTATCTAAAGGAACCGCCTCAACGCGGTTAGCAACAATTTCTTGATAGGCATCGCGTGGGCTCATCATCACGGCGGGGAGTTGCTCATAAGCCTGATTTAACTGGCCACCTGGGTTATTTTTTTGTAGATACACAAACATTTTACTGCCTAAATCACGTAGCCCCATCTCGCCATAGATCTCAGGAGACGCTTCAACCACTTCAGGTAATACCTTTTTCAGTGCCGTATTGTTGTCATAATGGCGCTTAAACGACAGCAGCGCATTGACCAGGGTTCCCCATTTTCCTTTCGTAATCCCCATAGAAAACAAGAACATAATTTGGAAATCAGTCGTACGGGTTGGCACAATACCATAGTGATTTAACCATGCCGTGACTAACGCGGCTGGGACGCCGCTATCCAGTAATTTACCGTCATCTCCCATTCCCGGCGACAAAATACTCACCTTAATCGGGTCAAGCATCGCCCAATTTTCAGGGATATCTTTAAAACCATGCCATTTATCTTCAGGGTTCATCACCCAGCAGCTTTGCTCTTTCATCAACAGTTCAACAGGCGCATCTTCAAAAGCATAGCGCTTACCTGTTGCTGGGTCTTTCACCATTTCTTGATTCCATGGTTTGAAAAACCACTCATCGTCATTGATAAATTCTTTGTATAGGTAGCCCAGTGATTGACGGAAGTCGATAGCTTCACGGATGACTTCATCAGTGAGTGAACGCCCACTATTACCGTCCATCATGTCTGCGGCAATATCATTTGAGGCACAAATTGCATATAGCGGCGAAGTAGTCGCATGCATATGATAGGCTTGGTTAAAACGATTAAAATCAATCGCATTACGGCCATTTCGAATGTGGATAAATGAAGCTTGTGAAAGTGCATTCAATAATTTGTGCGTAGAGTGAGTTGCAAAAACGGTGGGCTCATCGTCTTTTCTAGGGTCATCACGCATCGCAAAGTGGTCGCGATAGATAGGGTTAAAGCGTGCGTAGCCGTACCATGCCTCATCAAAATGGATTCTATCCAATGATTCATCCAGCAAATCCTGTACTTTACGTGCGTGATAGCACACGCCATCGTAAGTACAGTTGGTTACGACGCTATATGCAGGACGTTTGCCTATTTTATCCGAAGTTAATGGATTTTTAGCGATTTTTTCAGTAATCGCTTCGGGTGTCATTTCTTGAGGATAAATCGGGCCAATGATGCCATAACGATTACGGCTTGGTGTCATATAAACCGGTTTTGCCCCTGTTAAGATCAAACCTTGCTCAATAGATTTGTGGCAGTTACGGTCAATCACAACAACATCATTATCTGTCATACAAGCTTGCATAATCGTTCGGTTCGAACCCGATGTTCCCACAACCACGGAGTAAGATTGGTCAGCACCAAATATACGCGCAGCATTCCTTTCACACTCACCAAATGCGCCGGTATGGTCTAACAGTGAACCCACAGCAACCCGCTCAATACCGATATCCGTCCGAAATAAGTTTTCACCAAAGAAATCATGATAAATGCGACCTGCGGGAGTTTTGGTGAACCCAACACCACCTTGATGCCCCGGTGCTGCCCATGAATATTCATGTACATCACTGTATTTAATCAAGCTTTTCATCAAAGGGGGCAATAAATTGGCACGGTAACGGATGATCGCGGCAAGGACACGGCCTGCAATAAAATCTGCGGAGTCTTCTAAAATCCATGCAAATTCATCGACTTGTTCCATCATTTTGCGGTCGAATGCCGTCAAAGCTTCTTCACGATCACTTAATAAAAATACGGGGACATCTTCTTGCCTACGGTGAAGTTGGGTAATTAACTGATGTGCCTGAGTTTGTTCTTGCTTGTCTGACATATCACGGCCATATAACAAGCAGTCAATGCTGGTATTTGACCGAATGTATGCCATTCCATCTTCAAAATTACGAATGATCACGGTTTCTACGTGCTCATCGTTAAGTTCACTGGCGAGTCTTGCTACGGCATGGCTAATAACGGAGTCGTCATCGGTTAATTCCGTATAAACTATGAGTGCTCTCATCAATAACTCCCTTTTAACTTTTTAAAATCAAAATACTTATAATATTAGTCTTAACGTAAATAAGGTTTTATTGCAAAGTTATCGATGAGAATTCAAGCCGCCAACTATTCATCTAATTTATTAATTACTACTCTTGCATTCATAACCAACGACTTCGCTTTCGCTTCTCTTCGTTGTAATAACGCCATAAAGATCAAGTCTGTTAGCGTATTTTGTGCGGTTCTTGAAGAAATTGATGAACTACGCCATTCATCTTCCTCCGCGATACTTTCAAGAACATAATCAGCAAGTTGCCCCAAGGGGGAATCACAATCACGAGTAATCGCGATGACGCATGCCCCTTGCTTACGCGCAATATTCGCTGCTGTTAGCATGTCTTTACGTCTTCCTGTAAAAGAAATAACGATTTGTACATCATGAGTATTGAGAGTCAGCGCCGCAGCAATTTGCACATGGTGGTCTGACTCCACAAGTGTTGTGATACCAATTTTTTGTAATTTGTAACTGAGGTCTTTTGCTGTTAAACCTGACCCACCAATCCCGACAATCTGTACTCGCTGTGATTGGTCTATTCGCTCAACAATACGTTCAAACTGTTTGAAATCAATTAATTTTGTTGTTTCTGTAATGGAGTGATTTTTTTCCATTGCTAGTTTCTGAGCAACAACCATCAAGTTATCATCAGGCGCAATACGGTTATGTAGAGCGGAATGAGGCGCTCCATCTTTGAGTTGTTGGCGCCCAATAATCTCACTAAGTGCAAGTTTCAAAGCGGGATACCCCTTTACGCCAACTTTCTGACTAAACTTAACGATGGCTGATTGGCTAACATCTAAAATTTCCGCTAATTGCTGAGACGACAAATTTAGTACATTTTCGGGATTTTCAAGGATAAATTGGGCAATTTTGCGTTGGTTTTCCGCTAATCGCGGTAGTGAGTAGGTAATGATGTCCAATAATGTCATGGTGACCTCTAATAATAATTGTAATAGCCAGACCTATAGATAAAAAAATAATAATAAATTATTCCTCAATCAAGTCACTGATACCTGATGAATAATACTTATAATTCAAAGAGTCGTGACTTTAGCTTATAAAATTAATCACAAAATATTCTTGTATATTCACAAGTTAGAATAGATAGCACCGTGATGTTAATCACATATAAGGAATAAATAATTCCTTATATTAGCCCAATAACTGATTTAGGAGCAATTTTTATGACTATCGACTTAAGCAAAATGGTAACTGAAAGCCGCAATGCAGCCAGTACTAATATCGACCAACTATCAACGGCTGAAATGCTGAAGGTCATTAATGATGAGGACAAGCTCGTTCCGTTAGCAGTTGAAAAAGTGCTCCCTGAAATTGCTCAACTGGTTGATAAAGTCGCAGAGGCTTTCTTAAAAGGCGGTCGTCTGATTTATTCAGGTGCAGGAACCTCTGGCCGTTTAGGGATCCTTGATGCCAGTGAGTGCCCGCCAACTTATGGGACGCCACATGAACAAGTTGTGGGTTTAATCGCCGGTGGCCATCAAGCTATTTTCCGTGCCGTAGAAAATGCAGAAGATAAGCCTGAACTGGGTGAACAAGACCTCAAAGATATTCAATTTAATGATAATGATGTGTTAGTTGGTATCGCAGCCAGTGGGCGAACGCCTTATGTATTAGGCGCTTTAGCATACGCGAAGGCTGTTGGTGCAACAACAGCGGCCATTAGCTGTAACCCAAATAGCCCAATTGCCAATGCCGCAGATATTGCTATTACTCCCATTGTAGGTGCAGAGGTTGTCACCGGTTCTTCACGCATGAAAGCAGGAACAGCACAAAAATTAGTGCTGAATATGATCACCACTGGGGCGATGATCCGTATTGGAAAGGTGTTTGGTAATTTAATGGTCGATGTCGAAGCAACAAATGCCAAACTCATTGAAAGACAAACTAAAATTGTGATGGAAGCAACCGACTGCGACCGAACTACCGCAGAGACCGCCCTTCAACAATGTAACCGGCACTGCAAAACTGCCATTTTAATGGTGTTATCGGGTTTAAATGCCGATGACGCACGTCAACTACTCTTAGATAACAACGGTTTTATTCGTACGGCTCTCAATATGGCCTCATCCGCCTAACTTGCGGACTTCAATGGGATAAATAGTATGGCTAAAATAACAATAGAAATGATACAGCAGATCCTGCAACACGTTGGAGGACGCCGTAATATTAAATTAGCGGGTAATTGTATGACCCGTTTGCGGCTCACACTCAACAATGACCAGCTAGTCGATAAAGCTGCACTCAAACAAATTGCAGGAGTGCTTGGCGTTATTGAAAGTGATGAACAACTGCAAGTGATCCTTGGCCCAGGTAAAGCGCAAACTGCCGCGGACTTGATGAACCAACTTTTAGATAGTGATGAAGAGGATAACCACGAAGCAGCAGCCCAGCCTCAGGATCTGAACGATATTGCATCCGCAAATAAGCAGCAACTGAAAAAGAAACAAACCAGTGCCGTTCACCGATTTTTATCCAAATTTGCCACCATATTTACTCCGCTAATTCCAGGTTTTATTGCTGCGGGCTTACTATTAGGTTTTGCAACTCTGGCGAAACAAACCTATTTTCCAGCAGGGCTCCCGACAAAACCTGAAGAGCAGACCCTACTCGTACATACGATTCTGTATATGTCGGTATTTAGCAAAGGGCTGTTTAGCTTCCTAAGTATTCTTATCGGTTATAACACTCAAAAAGCCTTTGGCGGTAGCGCAGTAAATGGCGCCATCATTGCTTCACTGTTTGTTCTTGGGTACAACCCTGAAATAGCTAAGGGGTTCTATTCTGATATGAATAGCTTCTTCGGGTTGGCTATCGACCCAAGAGGTAACATTATTGGGGTATTAATTGCGTGTATTTTTGGGGCATGGGTCGAAAAACAAGTCCGTAAAATTATTCCAGCTAACCTTGATATGATTTTAACTTCAACAATTACCTTGTTAATTGTTGGTGCTGCAGTGTTTATCTTCATCATGCCAATTGGCAGTTGGTTATTCTCTGGTATGTCGTGGCTTTTTGTTCATTTAAGCAGCAACCCATTCGGAACCGCAATACTTGCTGGGCTATTCTTAATTGCAGTAATGTTTGGCGTGCACCAAGGTTTTGTTCCCGTATATATGGCACTCGTTGAAACTCAAGGCTTTAACTCACTTTTCCCTATCCTAGCGATGGCAGGTGGTGGGCAAGTTGGTGCCGCAATGGCGTTGTATGTTAAAGCCGCAAAAGATTCAGTGTTACGTAATCAGATTCGCGGGGCCATCATTCCAGGTTTCTTAGGTGTCGGTGAACCACTTATCTACGGTGTAACCCTTCCTCGAATGAAGCCGTTTGTCACCGCATGTTTAGGCGGTGCTGCTGGGGGGTTCTTTGTTGGACTCGTGGCTTGGATGGGTTTACCAGTTGGTTTAAATACTGTCTTTGGCCCGTCTGGCTTAGTCGCTATCCCAATGATGACCTCTGCTGATGGCGTGTTCCCAGGGATGTTAGTTTATGTGGGCGGGTTATTCGTTTCCTATTTATTCGGTTTTATTTTTACCTACTTTTTCGGCACTAAAAACGTCGATTTAGATTAATCGCCTCCCTTACATGTAAAAAGCAGCCCATGGGCTGCTTTTTGATGGGTCATATAAACTGCACTTTTATCAGAAAATCATTCCAACCAAATCAGGGGAACGCACAAAGCCGTTAAAATCCCCATTACCCAGTTAAAAATAAACCAAGCACGGCGGCTACGTAAAAATAGGCTGATTAATGAACCAAACCCCATCCAAATTAAACCCGCCACTAAGTTAACTATCACAAATGCGATACTCATCATTAAAATAGATTGGGTAAATAATTCACCGGGGAGGCTAAATCCCCCGACAGCGCCTAGCCCCATCATCCATGCTTTGGGGTTTAAAAACTGTAATAAGCCGCCTTGATACCAAGTAATGCTTTTCGCAACTTCGCTATTCGTCTTCAGTGGTGCATAATTTGCCGTCGCTGTTTTCCATGCTAGCCATAGCAAATATAGACTTCCGGCGAATTTTAAGGCGACATGAAGCGCAGGATAGAGCAATAAAAGTGCAGCAACCCCGAATGCGGAGAGATAGAGTATTGACTGCATCCCTAACATAATACCAAGGCATAATATTATTGTATGGCGAAAACCGTAGTTTGCTGCACTTGACGTTAGCAACATATTGTTAGGGCCGGGAGTGACTGCAGCAATGAATAAAAACGTAAAAAGAGAAAAAACCAGCCCTAATGTCATTTATAATTTAGCCTCAAACTCAAATTTGTTTACTTGCATCACAAAAAAATAACAGTATGTTATGTGACTCACAAGAGTCTCCATTAAATAAAAATAAGGCTATGTCAGAAAACTTTCGTCCAATAAGTTGGGCTAAAAATCCACACCTCCAAACATTACTGCCAAGGATTTTCCGTAGAACACCGAAAATCAAACCTATATGGCAGCGGCTTGAATTGCCTGATGGCGATTTTATCGATCTCGCTTGGAGTGAAAAACCTGAGCTAGCGGCACATAAGCCACGTTTAGTGATCTTCCATGGTCTCGAAGGCAATTTTAAGAGCCCTTATGCCCACGGGATGCTAGAAACGGCCCAAAAGCATGGTTGGTTGGGTGTAATTATGCATTTTCGCGGTTGTAGCGGTGAACCCAATCGCCAACAGCGAATTTACCATTCAGGTGAAACCAGTGATGCTCGCTATTTTCTCCGTTGGTTAAAACAAACCTATGGTGATACGCCGACGGCCGCAGTCGGCTATTCTCTTGGTGGTAATATGTTAGCGTGCTATCTCGCAGAAAGTGGGCAAAATGCAGATTTAGATGCGGGCGTCGTGGTTTCGGCCCCATTAATGCTAGAAGCCTGTTCTTTGCGGATGGAAAAAGGAATATCTCAATTCTATCAACGCTATTTACTAAATGGCTTAAAACGTAATGCAACGCGTAAATTGGTACGCTACCCTGGCTCACTACCTTTAAACTTGCTGCAGCTTAAACAACTAAAACGCATCCGTGAATTTGATGATGTGATCACTGCTCGTATTCATGGTTTTGATGATGCGACAGATTATTATCAAAAATGCAGCGCATTACCCAAGTTAGCTTATATCACTAAACCAACGTTGATTATCCACGCTAAAGATGACCCATTCATGGCGCCTGAGGTTGTTCCTGATTTATCATTTTTACCCCACAATGTGGAATACCAAATGACAGAACATGGTGGGCACGTAGGCTTTGTGAGCGGTACCTTGAGGAAACCGCAAATGTGGTTAGAAACACGCATCCCTCAATGGTTAACGCCTTATTTAGATAAGGAAATAATGTGATTATTCCTTGGCAAGAACTTGAACCTGAAACATTGGAAAACCTAATTGAAAGCTATGTCTTACGGGAAGGAACCGACTACGGCTCCCATGAAAAAAGCTTACAAGATAAGGTCAACGATGTGAAACGGCAGTTAGTTTCTGGTGAAATTGTGCTAGTCTGGTCTGAATTGCATGAATCAGTTAATTTCATGCCTAAGGGGAGTTTTTCTGTCTGATGTTTTTATTCTATGGTTCATTTTTACGTCATCATCTATCATGAATTAAGTTGCGGGTTTTCCACACAATCATGTCGTAAAACCATCAAATAAAACTCAAAACCCTAACACCCGTTAATCCGCTTCATGCACTATTGATTAAAATAGTGCTTATAAGCGCAACACAGGGAGTCCACGATGTCCAAAAAGCACCCAATCATTGCTATCACTGGTTCGAGCGGAGCTGGCACAACCTCAACTAGCCAAGCATTTCGTAAAGTTTTTCACCAATTAAATATCCAACCAGCAACATTAGAAGGGGATAGCTTTCATCGCTATACACGCCCTGAAATGGATATGGCTATCCGTAAAGCCAGAGAACAAGGCCGGCACATCAGTTACTTTGGCCCCGAAGCGAATGATTTTGCGTTGCTTGAACAAACCTTAATCGACTATGCAAAAACAGGTTGTGGGCAATCCCGTAAATATCTACATACTTATGATGAAGCGGTACCTTATGGCTTGCAGCCCGGGACATTTACCCCTTGGGAACCGCTGCCAGATAAAACGGATATTTTGTTTTATGAGGGGCTACATGGCGGTGTTGTCACACCGGAACATAATGTCGCACAACATGTTGATTTACTTGTCGGTGTTGTCCCTATAGTCAACCTAGAATGGATCCAAAAATTAATCCGTGATACGACAGAGCGAGGGCACTCCCGTGAAGCCGTTATGGACTCTGTCGTGCGTTCTATGGGCGACTATATTAATTACATCACGCCACAATTTTCTCGCACTCACATCAATTTTCAACGCGTTCCAACGGTAGACACCTCTAACCCATTTTCGGCTAAAGCTATTCCATCACAAGATGAAAGCTTTATTGTGATCCGTTTTCGTGGGCTAGAACAAATTGATTTCCCCTATTTGCTATCAATGATATCTGGCTCTTTCATTTCTGCAATGAATACAATTGTCGTCCCCGGAGGAAAACTAGGTTTAGCCATGGAATTAATTATGGCGCCAATAGTCGAAAAACTAATTAATCAAAAGAACAACAATTAAATTATTTTTTGATTAATAAATAAGATGCTTATCATTAATTAAGGTAAGCATCTTTTAATTCAAATATACCAATAAAAATTAAATTTATTTTTAGTTTTTTATTTCAAAGCTGTGTGTGACTTCAACGGTTTTCTCTAACATCAATGCGACTGAACAATATTTTTCAGCAGAAAGTTGAACGGCTCGTTCGACCGCTTTTTCCGTTAATTCATTCCCTGTTACAATAAAATGTAAATGGATTTTCACAAAATAACGAGGGGCTTCTTCGCGACGCTGTGAGGTTAATTTCACCTCACAATCCGTAATATCATAGCGGCCCTTTTGTAGAATCGAAACGACATCAATCGCGCTGCAACCACCCGCAGCCATTAGCACCATTTCCATTGGGCTTGGGGCTTTATCACCTGCATTACCGTCCATCATCACTTGGTGCCCAGACGCTGACTCCCCTAGAAAAGAAAGTCCTTCAACCCACTTAACTCTTGCTTCCATTATATTTCCCCTTGAAATGAAATCGGTTTAAAGGCTACATTGTTCCATAGATACAATGAATGTTATATCAACTTTATTTGGCTGAAGCGATACAGGGAAGACTTTCTTTATTGGATATGCTACAAACAATACTTAGTTGATAGGATTAAGATCAAAACTCAACGGTTTAATTGATCATATTATAGTGTTGATATCAATTTGCGTTACCCAAAGCAATCAAAAACGCTGAAGCAATCAGCTGTTAGATTATTTAAAGGTATATAAGGCAAATTAATATGCTAAGCTAGTGACTTTAAAGCCAGCCTTTCTAGTATGTTTTTCTGAATGGCTGCAATAACATACAGAGGATAACGCTAATGGTTCTCGGCAAGCCACAAACAGACCCTACTCTTGAATGGTTTTTGTCACACTGCCATATTCATAAATATCCATCCAAGAGCACTCTTATCCATCAGGGTGAGAAAGCAGAAACCCTTTACTATATCGTTAAAGGTTCGGTGGCTGTTTTAATTAAAGATGAAGAAGGCAAAGAAATGATCCTCTCTTACCTGAATCAGGGGGATTTCATTGGTGAGCTTGGGTTATTTGAAGAAGGGCAAGAACGTACTGCGTGGGTTAGAGCCAAAATAGCCTGCGAAGTTGCTGAAATTTCTTACAAAAAATTCCGTCAATTAATTCAGGTAAACCCTGATATTTTAATGCGCCTTTCTGCGCAAATGGCTAGTCGCTTACAAACAACATCTGAGAAAGTCGGTAACCTCGCATTCTTAGACGTTACAGGCCGTATTGCTCAAACGCTATTAAACTTAGCTAAACAACCTGATGCAATGACACACCCAGACGGTATGCAAATCAAAATTACTCGTCAGGAAATAGGCCAAATCGTGGGTTGTTCCCGCGAAACAGTCGGCCGCATTCTAAAAATGTTAGAAGACCAAAACCTGATCTCCGCACACGGTAAAACAATCGTTGTTTATGGTACTCGCTAATTAACCTTTCAGCCTCGCTCTCTTGGCGAGGCGCCCACTTTAGAATAGCGTTATACCTCCGGTAT
Organism: Providencia sp. PROV150; assembly: GCF_028481025.1. Lineage (NCBI taxonomy): Bacteria > Pseudomonadati > Pseudomonadota > Gammaproteobacteria > Enterobacterales > Morganellaceae > Providencia > Providencia sp. PROV150. The sequence goes on from NZ_JAMPPJ010000013.1 coordinate 22,700, forward strand.
AACGCTATTTTTGCTTATCCATAGCCTATTTATATACTTTCATTAATGAGTATCGTTTCTTTATATTCTTCTAGCTAATTATCGAACTAATATAATGGGAGTTAACCATTATTAGGAGATTATTAGTCGTGACGTTAGATACTAAAGTAAATAATCAAGCCAGTATATTTATTAACATTAACAACAAAGTAATTCCATACAAAAAAACCTCAGTCATTGATAATCTAAATATTATTAAGCCATTGAGCTCAGAGAGTTATAATAAAATAAACTTTGCAATTCAGAATAGTGAATTTCACGAAAGTGCACAGCCCGTACTAAATCAACTACCCTATTCACCACCTGTTGAAAAGCTCTTATTACCTTATACCTATCATGAGGATGATTTAGTTTCCTCATTAGATATCTTCAAAAATAGCATTGAAATAAAAAATGATTCACTTATCAGTGAAAAAAAGGATACCGAGCTAATGCCACTTAATAAAATAAGCACTACAGAAACCAAAGTTTTTAAAGATTTCCGTTTAAATCGCTCAGCTGGTCGATTTTCAAATTTAATATTAGAAATAAAATCAACACATGAAAAAGGCATTCGTTATTTAAAAAATATACTTAAAAAAAATAACAATGAAGAACTATGTGTTAAGTTTGAAAGTGGAAAGGCTAAAATTATAGACAAAGCCACTATAGCCAGACAAAATTTAATGAAACAACACGAAAACATTAATGACGCCAAGGCTACGAATAACGTATTTTATACAGTACAGCAAGAAAATTCAGATTTATATAATAGCTATAAAATCCTACTCAATGAAGTTAGCTTAGTTGAATCAAAAGCCAAGGAACTTATAATTAAAGACAAAAAAACAAAGAATAATGAGCCATTTCAATATTATAAAAAGTTTAAGCAATTAAATATCATCGATATTCTAGACTTTACTAAATCACCAGCTGAAAAACACAAAAAGATCGAAAATATTTTTAATCAAATGAAATCAACCATTAGAAGGTTAGAAAATTATATAGATGAGTCTACCATAAACAAACAATTAACTTGGGATGATAATGATCTTAACTGGAATAACTCACTAAATAAGAGTGAAAATACACGGATTGAAGAGTTCGTTAAACATAATTATTCGCAAGAAATGATAAATAATGCAATCCGCATAATAAATAAGTCAGGCTCTGATATTATCAGTGAAGATACAAAAAAAATATTTAATGAATTTTTTAGTGATAACCATCAGAATTCAAGCATTAGTTTTTATTCGAGTAATGAAAGTATAAACTCTAATTTATCTGGTTATGTTTCAGAGAGTTCTATCGACTCTGGATATAGTTCAGAAAACAAGAAGAAAGAAACAGTGGTTAATTTAACCACCTCCGAAAACCACAAAAATCTAAAATAATAGATAATTCAGTTCGGAAAGGAAAATTAATTATTAGAAAAAACGAGCCTAATGTCGAAATATACCACACCAAAAAATCAAGAGCTCGCGATGAGCATATTAGTAATGAATATAATTTATCGCAAAGTAAAAAAGAACAAACAATAACCTCTAAAAATAAAACACCAAAAGCTAAAAACTAAGAGTATACCTTGCAAGCCCCACAAAAAACATTAAAGGAGATAAAACATCTTGGGAACAAAATAATCAAAGAAAAAGTTCATATTGCTAATCTTTAAAAGAAATTAAGCAAATTGAATTAAAAAACAACCGCTTGATTAAGAAACTCGTTACAGAGGCGAAAGGCCTCTGTAACGAGAGAGCTACTATTAGCCCAGAAGCAGCTTACCAATCGCCATTTCTAATTTCGCCATGCCGCTATTAATTTCGTCTTCCGAAATAATCAGCGAAGGCGTAAAACGTAAAACATTAGTGCCTGCATTGAGCATCATCAGCCCTTCTACTGCACTGGCTTGCAGGATATCTTTCGAACGGTTCAATAGTTTGCCGTCTAACTCAGCGCCGATTAATAACCCCATACCTCTGATCTCTGAAAAAATGCCGTATTTTTCATTGAGCTTGTTCAAATGGGCGATAAATAGCTTACGACGCTTTTCGACACCACTTAACACCTCTTCAGTATTAATAATATCAAACGCTGCATTGCCTACAGCACAAGCTAATGGATTGCCACCATAGGTGGTCCCGTGAGAACCCACTTCCATCGTTTTCGCAATTTCTTCTGTGGTGATCATAGCGCTGATAGGGAAACCACCACCCAACGCTTTTGCTGTCGTTAGAATATCGGGAGTGACATTGTAGTGCATATAAGAAAATAGCTTACCAGTACGCCCCATTCCGCTTTGCACTTCGTCAAAGATAAGTAGTGCGTTATTTTCATCACAAAGTTTACGCACTCCTTGCAGAAATTCTGATGTCGCAGGGGTGACACCACCTTCCCCTTGTACGGGCTCTAACACCACAGCACAGGTATTTTCATCAATGACCGCTTTGACCGCATCCAGGTCATTAAAAGGCACATGAATAATATCCGCAGGCTTTGGCCCAAAACCATCTGCATATTTCGCTTGCCCGCCAACCGAGACGGTAAATAATGTGCGCCCATGGAAGGCTTGTTTGAAAGCAATAATCTTCGTTTTATATGGGTTATATTTGGTGATAGCGTAGCGACGCGCTAATTTAAACGCGGCTTCGTTAGCTTCTGAGCCGGAATTCACAAAAAACGCACGGTCAGCAAATGTTGCTTTCGTTAATTTTTGAGCCAGTTTTAACGCCTGTTCATTGGTGAAAATATTACTGACATGCCATAGCTTTTCACTTTGTTCACGCACAGCAGCTACCAAACGAGGGTGACAATGCCCTAAAGCAAGAACCGCGATCCCACCAGCAAAATCAATATATTCTTTACCTTGCTGATCCCAGACTCGGCTACCTTCACCTTTAACTGGAATAAATTCCGCCGGCGAAAAAATAGGCAACATAACTTGATCGAAAGTCTGCCGATTAACTGCGTGTTGTTCTGCTGCTGCGTATTGTTCTGACATACCCCTCACCTGCTCTTATTTAATGCGACAATGAAAATATAATCATTAAATATGAATAAAAAATCAAAAAAGAGCAATAGCAAAGGGCATAATATGCATAATTAATTTATTCTGAACCAGATTTATAAATTAATATTTTAGAAAATTATTTAGTAATTCATGGCCTTGCTCACTCAGAATGCTTTCAGGATGGAACTGAACGCCTTCTATAGGCAAGGTTTTATGCCGTATTCCCATGATTTCATCAACATCACCATTATTCAGTGACCATGCTGATACATCAAAAGAAACAGGGAGTGTCTCTGCCGCAATTACCAGAGAGTGGTAACGTGTCACCGTCAAGGGCCGGTTCAAGCCTTTGAATACCCCTTGATGATTATGGTGAATAGCAGAGGTTTTACCGTGCATAACTTCTCGTGCTTTAACAACTGATGCACCAAAAGCTTGCCCAATGGCTTGATGCCCTAAGCAAATACCTAAAATGGGAAGCTTACCTGCAAAATATTTTATCGCCTCAAGGGAGATGCCAGCCTCATCCGGTGTACATGGCCCAGGTGAAATCACAAGATGTGTAGGCGAAAGCTGTTCAATTTCTTCGATGGTAATTTCATCATTACGTTTTACAACAACTTCAGCCCCTAACTCACAAAAGTATTGGTATAAGTTGTAAGTAAATGAATCGTAATTATCAATAAGTAGAAGCATATTAGCCTATCCGACTGATTTTTATCATTATGTATTATTTCTTATGCATATTTTTATTGTGTTGGCAATCAGAACGGTGATTAAAACACCATAAAAATAATAAGGGCGGCTATCATAGCACAGCCAAAGCAGGAAAATAGCCTATTTAAGTCAATGATTATTTTTTCTCAGAGAAAATTTCCATATAAAAATCATGGAATTATATTTACATCCCTATAACAAACTCACATTTTGATTGAGAATTACTTTAAATACAATGAAATAAAAGGCGATTAAAACATAATAAGCACTGACACATTTTAACTAACATAGTGAATAAAGAGAAACTCAAAGGGGAAGGAAAAGCGGATTTTAAAAAAAGTGGGCACGTTAAAACAACCTACCCACTGTATTCGACACGATAGTTTTTAATTACTACTGTTTTTTAATCACTAAGGCTTTTTAATCACTTCAGCAGAAATGATTGTAATTGGCTCTACAGGAACATTTTGATACGGGCCGACGTTCTCTGTTTTTACTTTAGAGATTTTATCTGCAACATCCATCCCTTTCACCACTTTACCAAATACGGCGTAACCGAAGTCACGTTGTCCGTGGTCTAAGAACGCGTTATCAGCAACATTAATAAAGAATTGGCTCGTTGCGCTGTCTTTATTTGCAGTACGTGCCATAGAGATAGTACCGCGCAAATTACGTAAGCCATTATCTGCTTCATTTTTGATTGGGGCACGGGTTTGCTTTTGCTGTAAATCTTTATTAAAGCCACCGCCTTGGATCATAAAACCTGGAATAACACGGTGGAAAGTAGTTCCGTTGTAATAACCTTCATTAACATACTGAACGAAATTTTCTGTCGTAACAGGGGCTTTTTTACTATTCAGTTCTAATTCGATATCACCCGCCGACGTGACTAGCTTGACATAAGTCTCACCCGCAGATAAAGCAAGAGAAGATGCGCTCATTGCGCAGACGGCCAAAAGTGGCACAAAAATTCGTTTTAACATGTAAGGTCCCTTTCGTTATAGCTCATTACAACTGCAATCAAGCAATTCTAGAGTGAAGCTAACAAGAATGCTGAAGATTTACCTATATTTACGCCCAAAAACAAAAGTGCATCAAATGCGTTAAATTCTAGACCACTTTCAGCAAAAGGCGTCATGAATAATGGCTATTTTTCTATTATTACAATTGCGCGGCTCACAACACAGGAAAAATATTACCTGATTCCAAGAGAAAAGCGGTTGAGAGGAGATTTCGAGTTGTCGGGAAGCGCTAAGCAAAGCTATAATCCCCAAGCCTTTTGAGGCTAACTCAGGGAGAACGACAAATGGCAATTAAAAATCATAACTACCAGATGGCAAAGTTTGTCATCAGTGCACCCGATATCCGTCATCTACCTAAAGATACTGGAATTGAGGTGGCTTTTGCTGGCCGCTCTAATGCGGGGAAATCCAGTGCATTGAATGCATTAACACAGCAAAAAAGCTTAGCACGTACCAGTAAAACACCAGGAAGAACTCAGCTAATCAACCTATTTGAAGTTGAGGAAGGCGTTCGCCTTGTTGACCTTCCGGGCTATGGTTATGCCGAAGTTCCTGAAGAAATGAAACGTAAATGGCAACAAGCACTCGGGGAATATCTCCAAAAGAGAGAATGTATTAAGGGGCTTGTTGTATTAATGGATATCCGCCATCCATTAAAAGACCTCGATATGCAAATGATTGAATGGTCTGTTGCGATGAATGTACCCGTTTTAGTTTTACTCACAAAAGCAGACAAACTGGCCTCTGGAGCAAGAAAAAAACAACTTATGGAAGTTCGCCAAGCATTGGCTCCACTTGAAGGGGATATTGAAGTCGAATACTTTTCAGCACTGAAAAAGATTGGTATCGATAAACTCCGCATTAAGCTAGATAGTTGGTATAACACACCGGCTTGATTTCTTTTGTTGTGAGTCAGAAATGGCTCATAACACCCTTACGTATTCTAATCCACTGAATTTTAGATAAAAAAATGCTCCAGTCAAAAAACTTGACTGGAGCAGCTAATATTCAGCTAAATCCGATTACGTGAAGTAAAAGGTCTGAAAGATAGAACATCTTACCTCTGTACCCTACGCCTATTAATGTACTTTATTTTTCGCTCGAAAAAAAGCCTTTTTGTAATTTTTTTTCAAAGCTTTCTACGATTCAGCACAGAAGTATGAATAAAATAAGCTAAAAAACGGATTTTAATTACATATTTATGAGACGTATGTCGCATAAAAATGTTAACCATTTTCTTGACTGTCATCACAAAAATAATTGATTTATTGCAGAGTTATATTGAATTTCTAGTTAATAATTTCAAATGCATAATTATCTGTTATACCTTCGCTTAAACGTAAAAAACCCCCAGTAATTGGTTATCCAACTCTTGGGGGTCTCTTCATAATGGAGGTTCTATATATTCAATATGATTAAAAATTAGTGGGCTTCATCCCAGTTGTCACCAATTCCCACATCCACTTTTAATGGCACATCCAGTTTCATGCTTTGTTCCATTAATGACTGGACCTGAGCTTGAACACGCTCTAATTCAGACTCTTTGACCTCAAAGACCAGCTCATCGTGAACTTGCATTAGCATATCTGCATGCGGTTTTTCAGTTTGCAACCAATTATCAACGGCAATCATGGCTTTTTTAATGATGTCCGCTGCGGTTCCTTGCATTGGGGCGTTGATCGCTTCGCGTTCTGCCGCTTTACGGCGCATTCCATTACTCGACTTAATATCCGCTAAATATAAGCGACGGCCTTCAAGTGTTTCAACATAACCTTGTTCAGAAGCTTGTAAGCGTGTGTTTTCCATATAACGTAATACACCAGGGTAGCGTTCAAAGTAGAGATCCATATAGCGTTGAGCTTCACCACGAGGGATCCCTAATTGACGCGCTAAACCAAATGCACTCATGCCATAGATAAGCCCGAAGTTAATCGCCTTGGCACTACGACGCTGGTCACTGGTGACTTGTTCCAGTGGTACACCAAAGACTTCAGCGGCTGTCGCTTTATGGATGTCTTTCCCTTCCGCAAACGCAGTTAATAGGCCTTTATCTTGGGATAAATGCGCCATAATACGTAATTCAATTTGTGAATAGTCCGCTGCCATCACTTTGTAGCCTTCACGCGCGATAAAGGCTTGGCGGATCCGGCGGCCTTCTTCAGTTCTAACTGGAATATTTTGTAGGTTAGGATCCCGAGAAGATAAACGCCCTGTTGCTGTGACTGCTTGGTGGTAAGAAGTATGAACACGCTGAGTACGCGGGTTAATCATGAGTGGCAGTTTATCCGTATACGTGGATTTTAATTTGGCTAAACTACGGTGCTCAAGCAACAATTTTGGCAATGCATGGTTTAGCGCTAATTCTTCAAGCACTTCCTCATTCGTCGATGCTGCCCCACTTGGCGTTTTCTTGATCACTGGCAACTGCAATTTTTCGAATAAAATCGTTTGTAATTGTTTTGGTGAAGCGAGGTTAAACTCCTCCCCCGCAAGCTCAAAAGCTTCCTTTTCCAGTTCAGCTAAACGAGCGGTAATCACTTTTGACTGCGCAGCAAGCACGTTAGCATCAATTAGAACACCTTTACGCTCCATTCGGACTAACACAGGCACAAGTGGCATTTCAATATTCTGGAAAATGTGATTAAGCTTAGGTTCAGCCTCTAATTGTGGATATAACGCTTGATGCAGTAATAGCGTGACATCTGCATCTTCCGCCGCATAATTAGCGGCTTCTTCTAAAGCAATTTGGTTAAATGTCAGCTGCTTTTTACCTTTACCTGCGATTTCTTCAAAGCTCACGGTTTTATGGTTCAAATGACGGTCGGCCAAGCTGTCCATATCATGGCGTCCCATCCCCGCAACACTGTTTAACACATACGATTCCAGCATGGTGTCATAACCGATACCTTTTAATTCGATGTCATAATTTTCAAGAACTTCTGCATCATACTTCAAGTTTTGGCCAATTTTGAGGATGTTTTCACTCTCAAGGATAGGCTTCATAAGTTCCAAAACCTCTTCCAGAGGAAGCTGTACTGGCGCATCAAGGTAATCGTGACCTAATGGTAAATAAGCGGCATGCCCCGGCTCAATTGCAAATGACATCCCCACTAAACGAGCTTCTTGGGTATCTAAACTATCGGTTTCAGTATCAAAAGCAAATAATGATGATTTGCTTAATTTTTCAACCCAGCGCTCTAAATCGGCTTTTTCTAGAATCGTTTGGTAATTTTCGGCACACAATGTTGGCACAGTTGGGTTTGATGGCTTCACAGGTGACGCTGCTGGTGTTGGGCTAGGTTTCGCACTTGAGCCTTTACCCTCCATCCAAGTCCCATTTTCAACATCGGCTAGCCAACGTTTAAATTCATAACGGCTGAATAATTGATGCAGTTTATCCACATCTGGCTGAGCAACTTGTAGCTCTTCACATGTTTTTTCCAGCTCAACATCCGTTTTAATCGTCGCTAATTGGTATGATAAAAAAGCAACATCACGGTTTTCCGCCATTTTAGGGGCTAACGTTTTAGAACCTCTAAAACCTAACGGGGCAATAGCCTCAAGGTCATTATAAATTGCTTCTAAGCTACCAATACCTTGCAGTAAAGCGAGTGCTGTTTTTTCACCAACGCCAGGCACCCCAGGAATATTATCTGACGAATCCCCCATTAATGCTAAAAAGTCGATGATAAGTTCAGGGGGAACACCGTATTTTTCTTTGACTTCATCAGGCCCTAGAATAGTGTTATTCATGGTATTGATGAGCGTAATGTTAGGCTCAACTAATTGCGCCATATCTTTATCGCCCGTACTAATTAGCACTGGCATACCTTTTCGGCTTGCTTCACAGGCTAATGTCCCGATGACGTCATCGGCTTCCACTCCTGAAACCACCAGTAAAGGCAAGCCCATCGCTTCCACCATTTCATGTAATGGGGCGATTTGAGCGCGTAAATCATCAGGCATAGGTGGGCGATGTGACTTATAGCTTTCAAACAATTCATCACGAAATGTTTTTCCCTTCGCATCAAAGACAACCGCTACATGGCTAGGTTTATACTGCATAATTAAACTACGTAGCATATTAAGCACGCCATACATTGCCCCTGTAGGCTCACCAGCACTATTGGTCAGTGGAGGGAATGCATGGTAAGCACGGTATAGGTAAGAGGAACCATCAACCAAAATAAGAGGGTTTTCTGCAATCTGAGCCATAATCTGTCATCATCTTTTTAGTCAGGAACGAATACCAATAGGATGCCATAATGTGGCCTCAGATACATCCCAAGTTTTATATTCCGCTTAGTTAGATAATTAAAAACACACCAAATCATCCACTATTATAAGTACACCATTGATTACAGTTAATTAAAATTAATCACGCCGATTAACTAAGTATCTGGCTAACATCCTGTGGATAAGCTTGTGTGTAAATTTGTGTTACTCAGTAAATTCAACAGGTAATATGAATATTAACAATATAAACAGAAAAGTAAAATCAATGGGTTAGCGCATAATTGAATGGGTTTAATACAGGTGAGAGAAAGTCTTTGAGTTGTGGATATTAATACAAAAAAGAGACGATGGCGAGTATACCACCGTCTATTTACGATTATTTTTTATTTACTAAGAAGTTCACAACATTAGAGAACTCTTTGCCGTAGTCCGCTGCGTTATCAACTGAGATACCGTTATTACGAACTTGGTATTTACCATCAACAAATAATGCAGGAACACCGCGCAGTTTTAAGTCTTGCGCTGCATTTTGCTGTTTCGCAACGATAGATTTCACAACGAAGCTGTTTAAAGCTGCATCATACTCTTCACCAGAAATACCTGCTTTGATAAAGGCATTACGGATATCTGCTTTACTGTTGATAGTTTGCGTTTTTTGGATACCTTCAAACAGGATAGGTGTGACTTTGTCTTCTGCTTTCAAGACAATCGCAACGGCCCAAGCTTGAGTTAAATCGGCACCTAAAGGACCAAGAAAATCAACGTGATAACGCTCCATTTTCACGCCTTCTGGTAAGTTTTTCTCTACCGTTTGAGGCACTTTATACACGCTCTCAAATTGATAGCAGTGTGGGCAATAAAATGAGAAGAACTCCAAAACTTGAGGTAAATTTGGTACAGCTTTAACATCAGTATACTCTTTACCTTCCGTGTAGTTTGCCGCTGCAGCACTAAAAGACATGGCAATACCAAGCAAAGCCAACATAATTTTTTTCATAGACTACATTCTCCAAAAACAAAAACTTAAAAGTTAAAACTGAGGGGTTAACTGCAAAGGGGCGTCTTGCAACCGTTCAATCTGTTGATTAAATTCGAGCGATTGTTTTTGCCAAAAATCATCAGCTTGTAGCCATGAAAATGCTCGAGGAAACGCAGGGTCTTGCCAGCGGCGGATAATCCACCCGAGGTAATGTACCATACGCATTGCTCTAAGAGGTTCAATCAGCTTCAGCTGTTTTACATCAAAATCACAAAACTCATTATACGTTTCTAATAACGTATCCAATTGAATGACTTGTTCTTGGCGAGAGCCATTAAGTAGCATCCAGAGGTCTTGAATTGCAGGCCCATTTCGGGCGTCATCAAAATCCACCAGCCAAGCTTCATCGCGCCACAGAATATTGCCTGGGTGGCAATCACCTTGTAGGCGAATAGATGAAATAGAGTCAGGCCATTGTAATTTTACTTGTGCAATCAATGCATCTAAAGACTCTATAAATTGAGATTTATAGCGTTCTGCAATCAAAGGGCTTGAGGCTATCACTTGGCGAGGCTGTGCCAAATACTCATCAAGACCCATTGTCGGACGAAATGCAAAGTTTTTACGCTGGCCAATTTGGTGTATACGTCCTAGCAAATGGCCTACACTTTCTAATTGAAACAAGTTATCTGTTTCATATTGTCTGCCACCGATACTCGGAAAAATTGCAAATATAAACCCACCAAACTCCAATACCGTTTGCCCAGCAAACTCAAGAGGCGCTGCGACAGACAGCCCTTCATCTCGAAGCTCTAAAGTGAAATCGTGCTCTTCTTGAATTTGTGAACGGTTCCAACGCTCAGGACGATAAAATTTAACCACATAACGTTGCCGATTTTCGTCTTGGAATTGATAAACCCGATTTTCGTAGCTATTTAATTCAAGCAGACCTGATTCGGGGTAAACCCCGACTTCCATTAAGGCGTCTAAAATTAAGTCAGGGGAAATTCCACTAAAATGGAAATTCGAATGTTCTATTTCGTCCATCGCGTTTTAGTCTTTAATAATGCCACGGGCACGCAAAATAGCGGTTTTAAAGTCATCTTCATAATCTTTTTTTAAACCCGGGATCGCTTCATTGCTATCCGAACCACGCATTTTTAAATGATAAATTAGCACATCATCTGTTAACTCAGATAAACTGCCTTTAAAACCTGCTTCATCAGCCAGTTTTTGCAATAATTCTACCAAGTTTAAATCTGAATTATCTTTCCAGACAGGATGCAGAAGCTCAATAACTTCATTTAAGCGATGGCATTTCATGTTTATTCCTTTATCACGAATATTCGATACAAGTTACCAATAATCATACAAGAGAAAAAGCGAACTGTTGTCAATCTACGTAAAGTTTAACTGCAATACGCACGAATATTCATTGATTTTATAGCAAAATAGAATAAATTTTAGTAATTACTATACTCGAAAGTGTTTTCTAGGAATGTTGAAACATTTTCTTGAAGATATTCAAGGATATTGAACATGTCATTTCGTCAGTTAATAACTGGTGTGATACTTGCTGGTGGCCGAGGCTCTCGAATGGGTGGTCAAGATAAGGGATTGGTACTTTTATCGGGAAAGCCGCTCTATCAACATATTTTAGCACGCTTGCAACCCCAAGTTGGCGAAGTACTCATCAATGCAAATCGTAATCAACCGCGTTACAGTGAAAGCCAATTGACGGTTATCTCTGATTTAAATAACCATTTTTCTGGCCCATTAGCAGGAATGCAAGCGGCTTTACACCATGTCAAAACAGATTGGTTACTGTTTGTGCCTTGCGATGTTCCTGCTTTCCCTCTCAATTTAGCGGAAAAAATGTTCAATGAGAAAGAAAAACATTTAGCCTGCTACGCTTGTGATACAGAACGAGAGCACCCTACGTTTGCTTTATTGCATCGCTCACTAAAAGCTCAACTTGATGATTACCTTGCAAGAGGTGACCGTAAATTAATGCTCTTTATGCATGAAATTAATGCAAAAGGTGTTATTTTCTCACCCGAATCGGGTTCATTTGCGAATCTTAATACACTGGAAGATAGCCGTAACTGGGAGTTACAACAAAAAGAATTATGAAGCAAAATACTCTACCCCTACTTGGAATTACCGCTTATAGCGGCACAGGAAAAACGACTTTATTAAAAAAAGTTATCCCTCTGCTTAAGCTGCGTAACGTTCGTGTTGGTTTAATTAAGCACACTCACCATGACATGGAAGTGGATAAACCGGGCAAAGACAGTTTTGAATTACGTAAAGCAGGCGCAAACCAAACGCTTGTTGCCAGTGAAAAGCGCTGGGCGCTGATGACCGAAACCCCCGAAGCTAATGAAATGGATCTACACTATTTAGCCAGTCGTTTCGATCACACAACATTAGATCTGATTTTAGTTGAGGGCTTTAAGCACGAACCGATCGATAAAATCGCCTTGTTTCGCTCTGAAGTGGGCAAACCTCTCAACGGTTTGATAGATAACTATGTGGTGGCTGTTGCCAGTGATGAAATCATTGATACCAACGTGCCGCAGTTAGATATCAATAACCCAGAGCAAATCGCAGATTACATTGTGTCTTGGTGGCAAAAAAGCAAGTAACTCTCTGATATTGCGTCTATCGTTTAGATAAAATAGACGCAATTTAGAGATTCATTCACAATAACCTAAAAAACACTCATGACCCGTACTCAACGTTTACTGACCCTATTGCAGATACTCAAAGAAAATCGCTATCCTATTACGGCTGAAGCACTTTCATCACAACTTCAAGTTAGCGTGCGTTCTATCTATCGAGATATTGAATCCCTGCGTGATCAAGGTGCTGAAATTATCGGGGAAGCCGGTATTGGTTACCAATTAAAAGCGGGACTATTACTACCGCCTTTAGCTTTCGATGAAAATGAACTTGAAGCCTTAATATTAGGTTTACGTTGGGTAAAAAGTAACGCAGACACTGAACTAAAAAACTCAGCAATACGGGCGATAAGCAAAATTAATGCTGTAGTTGCAGGTCATTCACAGAAAATCCTAAATCAAAATACCTTATTTGCCCCCACCACACATTTCTATGAAATTAATGACGTCATTGTTAAAGACTTACGTTTAAGTTTACGAGAAGAATGCAAAGCCAAAATGACTTACCTTGATGGGCAAAATCAACCTAGTGAACGAATTATTTGGCCAATTGCCATTGGTTATATGAAAGATTCCCAAGTATTAGCCGCTTGGTGTGAATTACGTGAAAGTTACCGCCATTTTCGTTTAGACCGCATTCAGTCTTATCATGCACTTTCATATAAACTACCTTACCCCAAAAATTACCTACTAGAGCGCTGGCAAAAAGAAGTATTGTGCGTCTCTCCTGACAATTTCTGACACTCCACTCCCTTATAGTAAGCACTCAACTTCATATAAGGAAATCACCATGAGCGAACTGGTTCTTTTTACTAATTCAATGTCACGTGGCAACACGGTCGACCTACTATTAAAAATTTTAGATGTTCCTTACAAGCGTATTGAATTAGGTTATGGTGCAGATATGCACACCGCTGAATATCTTGCAATTAACCCTATGGCAAAAGTCCCTGCGCTTGTTGATGGAGATGCTGTTGTCACTGAAACTGCTGCAATTTGTTTGTATTTAGCAGATAAATTTATTGAAAAAGGTTTAGCGCCAGCCCTGAATGACCCTAAACGTGCAGATTACTACCGTTGGTTCCTATTTACTGCAGGTCCAATTGAATCTGCCTTCACTATCAATAACTTAGGGGTTCAATTAGATGAAGAACAGCAAAAATCTTCTGGCTTTGGTTCTGTCGAACGCACAATGGCCTGTTTAGAAATCGGTTTAAACAATGCTAAACCGTTTATTTGTGGTGAGCAATTTACTGCTGTCGATGTGTATGTCGGTGCATTTGTGATGTTTTTAGTCAAATACCAAATCATGGAAACCACCCCTGCGATGCAAAAATATCTTGATAGCTTAGCGACTATTCCTGCGATTGCAGAACTGTTGACAAAATAATGCCCCAAAAAAAGCTAAGCTCAAATGAACTTAGCTTTTAATTTAAATAACCAATACTTAACGCATGGTCACAAATTCTTCTGCCGCTGTTGGGTGAATGGCCACCGTATTATCAAAGTCTTTTTTGGTTGCACCCATTTTTAATGCAACCGCAAAGCCTTGTAGGATTTCATCCATTCCGAAACCAATACCATGGATGCCAACGATTTTTTCATCTTCACCAACACAAACTAATTTCATACGGCAAGGTTGACGGTGTGAAGTGACGGCGGTATACATTGCAGTGAAAGATGATTTATAACATTTCACTTTATCAGCACCATATTTTTCAATCGCTTCTGGCTCAGTTAAACCAACTGTACCAATTGGTGGGTGAGAGAACACCACCGTTGGGATATTACTGTAATCTAAGTGCTCATCCGGTTTATTATTAAATAAACGTTCAGATAAACGACGACCCGCAGCAACCGCAACAGGGGTTAACTCAACGGCGCCAGTATTATCACCAACCGCATAGACACCCGGTACATTGGTATTTTGGTATTTATCAACCTTGATATAACCTTTTTCATTCAGTGCGACGCCTGTGGCTTCAATATTCAGGTTATCTGTCATTGGTTCACGACCAATAGCCCAAATTAATGCATCGACGGTTTGTTCTTGGCCATTTTCCAATTTTAATGTCAGTGAACCATCTGCATTTTTCACGACTTCTTTCGGAATTGATTCCGTATGCAGTTTAGGGCCTTCCGTATTCATGACTTCCACTAATGTTTCGACAATCAGTGGGTCAAATGAACGTAACGGGGCATGTTTACGCACAAATAAATGCGCCTCTGCGCCTAAACCATTTAATACACCAGCAAGTTCAACGGCAATATAACCGGCACCCACAACCGCAACACGTTTTGGCAATGCTTCAAGTTCAAAGAAGCCATCAGAAGTCATGCCATATTCTGCACCTGGGATAGCAGGGATCACTGGACGCCCGCCAGTTGCAATCAAAATATGGTCTGCCGTGTAGGTTTCACCATTTACCTCAACAGTATGGGCATCAATAAAACGTGCAAAACCATTGATGACATCAACTTTATTATTCCCTAAGACACGGTCATAAGACTGGTGAATTCGGTCAATATAAGCAGTACGACTATCAATAAGTGTTTTCCAATCAAAACGATTAATTGTCGCATCAAAACCATAATCAGGACCATAATTGCGAATAGCTTCCGAGATTTGTGCCGCATGCCACATCACCTTTTTCGGTACGCAGCCCACGTTAACACAAGTCCCACCTAATGCTTTCGCCTCAATTAAGGCACATTTTTGCCCATACATTGCTGCACGGTTCATCGACGCAATACCACCGCTTCCGCCACCAATTGCGATATAGTCGTAATGTTTGCTCATAATTTGGTTATTCCCATTGATTGAATGATTTATGAATGCATTTTCTCGCATCATACTATTGATTGTCATGGCATAAATAGCGCTTTACGATAGATAACACCTGTTAATTTAATCGGTATTACCTATCAAAAATACAGTTTACTCTGGCACAATCCACTCAACTAACGTATGCCCAGTGCCTTCTGGGACGAGTGTTTTATGTAACCATGGCAGCACATTCTTCATTTGCTGCTCAAGTTTCCAAGGTGGGTTGATCACTATCATACCGGATGCCGTCATCCCACGTTGGTCGCTATCAGGACGTACCGCCAATTCAATTTGTAATATTTTACGAATGCCTGTTGCTTCTAATTGATTGACCATACGCTTAATTTGTTGACGTAATACAACAGGATACCAAATTGCATATGTTCCTGTTGCAAAGCGTTTATAGCCTTCCACCACCCCTTTCACGACCGCTTCATAATCCGTCTTCATCTCATAAGGAGGGTCCATCAGCGCAAAGCCACGTCGACTCTGTGGGGGTAATTTCGATTTTAGCTGTTGATAGCCGTCTTCCTTGAAAACTTGCGCGCGGTTATCCCGTGAAAATTCTGTACGTAATAATGGATAATCGCTCGAATGTAGTTCAGTTAATACCAGCTTATCGTGTTCACGTAATAAATATTTCGCTAATAATGGTGAACCCGGGTAATAGCGTAAACGCCCATTATCATTCAATTGGCGCACAATATTCATATACGGCAATAATTCCTCAGGCAAATCAGGTTGCTCCCAAATACGCGCAATCCCTTCAAGATATTCACCTGTTTTTTCTGCATGTTCCCCCGTTAATTGATAACGGCCAGCACCTGAATGTGTATCTAAATACAGAAACGGTTTTTCTTTCTCTTTCAGAGATTCAATGATCAAGCTCTGTACTGTGTGTTTTAACACATCAGCATGGTTGCCTGCGTGAAAGCTGTGACGATAACTTAACATGTAACGTTTGTTTCCTGAGGAAATTCAATACTAGCCACTAAGATGACTATTATTAAATAGGTTCTTTAAAGATAGCCCTTTTGAACAAAAAATAGACCGGATTTATTCATCCGCGTCATTATAGCTAAAATTGACTACAAATGTCATAACCATAGCTGTGTTAAAATTCACATGACTGAAAAGAAATAAAACGCTATCCTAAACACAAATTTTAAAATAAACAGAGGTAAATGATGAATAAACTACTCCTTACAACTAGTATTTGTATTTCCTTTTTTGCTAGCGCATCAGTAATGGCAGCAAAAACACAAAATGGCTGCGAAATAAAGAAACAACGCATTCAAGAACAAATTGATTACGCAAAACAACATGGTAATCAGCATCGAGTTAAAGGCTTAGAAGAAGCATTAGATAATGTGAATCGTTATTGCACTCCAGAATCTTTATATCGTGATAGTCAAAAAGATGTAGCTGAGAAAACAGAAAAGGTGCAGGAACGCGAAGCTGAGCTGCAGGAAGAAAAATTAAAAGGCGATGACAGTAGTAAAATTAAAAAACGTGAAAGAAAACTCGCGGAAGCTCAAGCAGAATTAAAAGAAGCCCAAGCTGAACTGCAAGTTTATAAAGATGCGCTTTAATTTCTAACGCCCCTTTTCCTCTGATTAATTAACCAGTTGCTTTGACTTTAAACAAACGTTCCAATGACTATTTGTCTCTTAAAACAGTCATTGGGATGAAGTTATTGTCCAATTTAAGCTATAGTATTATGCATATCATTCATTTATAGGCATTAAATAGGTCGAAAAGTCAGACAACTTTTAGTTGCGGGAAAAGGGGATTAAATGTCGAATACGCAGGAAGAAGAACAGAAAGATACTAATAAACTGAAAGCGACACTGAATAAAAGTATTGATGGCAGTAAAAAAGCAGTGACCTTCTCAATGCGAGTTGTGAACTTTATTTGTGCAATTCCTTTTATTGCTCACATCATTCGTACCGTGCAACGTTTTAATGACCGAATGGGGAACCAGTTTGGGGCTGCAATTACCTATTTCTCCTTTCTCTCTTTAATTCCCGTTTTAATGTTTTCATTCGCCGCTGCCGGTTTTGTATTAGCCAGTAATCCTGAATTGCTTGAAAAATTAGTTCGTGGAATTTCTGCAAATATTACTGACCCTACGCTCGCAAATACATTAGAAAGAACAATAGACACCGCAATCCGCCAACGTACGACAGTTGGGCTGACAGGGTTGGCTTTAGCCGTGTACTCAGGGGTTAATTGGGTTAATAACTTACGTTTAGCTATTTTGGCACAATCACGTTCTGTATGGGAACGTAATGAAGATGAACATGAAAATATTATTTTCCGCTACATTCGCGACTTCTTTGCCTTAATTGGCCTACTTATTGCCTTAATTGTGACAATTACACTTACCTCTGTTGCTGGCTCTGCACAAGCAACGATTGTCAGTACGCTTGGGTTAGATGGTATAGAATGGCTTAAACCTGCTTGGACACTGATTGGTTTAACAATATCAATTACAGCTAATTTCCTACTATTTTTATGGATTTTTTGGATCCTACCGCGTATGCAGCATCGCCGCAGGTCACTATTTAAAGGAACATTACTTGCTGCTATTGGGTTTGAAATCATTAAATCCATTATGACATGGATTTTACCTAACCTTGCTTCGTCACCTTCTGGAGCGGCTTTTGGTTCAGTGCTTGGCCTAATGGCATTCTTTTACTTCTTTGCGCGTTTAACCTTATTTTGTGCAGCTTGGATAGCGACTGATGAGCCAAAAGGTTCATTGGATAACGAAATAATTAAATAACAACTTACTGGGGCGGTAAGACAAACCGCCCTACCACTGTTTAAAACTAGCGTTTCATTTCTTCTGCCAACGTTCTAACCAATAAAGACGCAGACATCTCACGAGCTTTCGCCACATTCTGCCCCGCCCAATATGCCGCAAACTCATCGCTACCTGACTTCATTGCTGCTGCATTGAGCTGCTTACCAATATCATAAACCAATGGATAATCAGGTAATTGACTTGTCTCATAGCCGTTACCTGCTCGAATAAATTGATTAATAATCCCTCTCGCTGGGCGCCCTGAAATAGCAGAAGTTAGTTGAGTGTGATCCGCTGTTTGCAATTTGATCTTAGCTCGATAACCTGCATTCGCGGCAGATTCAGGGCAAAGTAAAAATGCTGTGCCTAATTGAGCGGCAGCAGCACCGCACTCTAAAGCCCTATTGATATCTTGCCCATCCATTATGCCACCCGCAGCAATCACAGGTAAATCAATATGTTGAGAGATTAACGTCACTAATTCATAAGTGGTGAGTTCTTCATCTAAAGCTTGCAAATCAAACATGCCTCGATGCCCTCCCGCTTCAATACCTTGTGCAACAACAGCATCAATTCCAGCCAATTCAATTTGTTGTGCTTCTTGTAAATTCGTTGCCGTCGCCATGGTATAAATACCATGTTGTTTCAATTGCTGTACCACCTCGATGGATGGAATATTAAAATGAAAACTCACTACTGCAGGTTTTGTTTCAAGTAACATAGATAACATTTCTGAGTTATCTAAAAAAGTGTGATAAATTTCATTGAGATAGGTAGGAGGAGTCTCATTAAATTGAGCGAAATAAGGCGCTAAATACTGGCTCCATGCCAGTTCATTATCAGGATGACGTTTCGCAGGTAAATGGCAGAATAAATTGACATTGAATGCTTTACTTGTCAGTGCTTGTGTTTGAGTAATCAATTGGCGAGCTTGTTCTACTGAATTTGCACCTAGGCCTAGTGAGCCAAGCCCTCCAGCTTCTGAAACCGCAGCGGCTAGCGCCGGAGTAGAAACTCCCGCCATTGGGGCTTGTATGATGGGATAACGCAAACCTAACCGTTGTAGAAATATATTCGAGCTATTCATGTTATTTCCTTTACTTCAATGTCTGGGTACATTTTATGTTCTTATATTGAGGATAAACATAGCACCAAATTTATATAAAAAGAAAAAACACTGGCCATTGTGTCATCGCCATATTGTCACTTTAAGCGCATTTAAAGCGTACAGGGATCGTATAGATATGATTAAGATGCCATATATCCTCATCTTAATCATTCAATAATGAGATTATTATGACCACCTCTATTCAACAACTCGAAAATTTAACTTGTGGCGTCGTCCTTTACTATCATAATCAAAGCAAAAATAGCGTGGGTGCCTTCTGTGCTAGAGGAATGGATATTGAAGGTAGGCCTCTTACTGTTGATACACCACTACGAATTGCCAGTAATACAAAGACATTTACCGCAGCTGCAATTTTACGTCTTGCTGAAATGGAAAAACTCAGTATTGATGATGCAATATCTGAATATATTGACCCTCAATATAATACGCTACTCAGTACCCAATATAATACTCACGCTATCACTATCCGCCATTTACTGGAGCACAGTAGTGGCCTGCTAGACCATGCAGATGGTGACTATCTAAAAGCCGTTCTCAAACAACCTAACTATGTTTGGAGCCGAACAGAACAAATCGAAATGTACATGCGTAAACAATTTCCAACGTTTTCGCCTGCAAAATCCTTTATCTACTCAGATACGGGTTATATTTTGCTCGGTAATATTATTGAACGGATTACGGGGCAATCTCTTGGCCTAGCTGTTAGGGAGCTTTTGCATTTCGATTCTATTGGTCTTGAGAGCGCATATTGGGAGTCATTAGAACAACCGCCGCAAATCGCAGCACCACGGGCTCGTCAATATTTAGGTAAATTGGATGGAACACATATTCATGCTTCCATGGATACCTATGGCGGTGGGGGTTTAGTTATGTCATCGAAACAAATGGCTACCTTCCTAGAAGCCTTATTTGAGGGGGATATTTTTTCATCACCGAACACGCTAAAGACGATGCTTAGTATGGGCTCTCACGAAGGTGCAAAACTTTACCGATTAGGCATTATGGTTAATGTGGTCAATGGTATCACCCTGTATTCCCATTTAGGCTTTTGGGGGTCTGCAGCCTATTACGCACCAGAAGCAAAAATCAGTGCGGCAGGATTTGTTGATGACAGAGAGTCGCGAGAGACTCTAATTCGCGTTATTGAATCGCTATTAAGCCAATAACATTAATGAAAAGGTAGCCACTGAATCATTCAATGACTATCTTTTCATATATCTATCTTTTCATGCTTATTGTGAGGTGTGGTTTTCTTCTGCTGGTGCAGCGGGAGCCGCTTCTGTTGGTACTGGCGCAGCAATTTGGGGCCATAACACCTTGGTAAATTTCTGGCGAATTTGTTCTGCATCCATCATTTGTTTATCTTTTGGCTGCGCTAATACAAACGCTGCCTCTTGAGATAATAACCGACGGGCTTCCATATTCACCTGTTCAAGGCTTTGTGATGCCAAGAAAGATTGCCTTAACCGCTGGTATTGTTCAGGAGCAATGTCAACCACCCCATTTTGTTGGGAAATCAAACGTTGGCTAATCAAAACATCAGTACTCGTACGCGCATAGGCTGCAAATAGTTGCGATAACTGCACTTGTTTTTCTTTAAGCATATCGTCAAATAGCTCAGCAGCAATACCATTTTGGTTAATCGATGCAAGCTCACTCGCAACAATATCCGTTACCGCTGCCATTTTTTCAGGTGCTGCTGTCACCGTTAACGTACAACTGGCTTTCTGATATTGCACACGACAATCTAACCCCGGAACAACTTCTCCTTGATTAAATTTTTGATTGAACGCTTTTTGCAAAGAACGATAAACCGCTTCACGTGCTAAATCGCTCGACCAATAACGCAGTAAAACATTTGAGTCTTTAATGGGGAGCCAATCAATATCCCAAATTAATGAAAGCGTATCCTGTGCAGGCTGTTCCTGTAAAATATCAATAGATTGTGGTTTTACCGCCGATAGTACTGCAACAGAAACAGGTTCAGAGCGCCTACCTTCTAATGATGAGAAAGTTTGTGAAATTGAATCAGATAACATTCGAGAATCAACATGGCCCGCTACATATAATGTCATGACGTCCGGTGTGTACCATTTTTGATAAAAAGAATTCACACTATCAAGAGCTACAACATCATTCGGTTTTTGGCCTGGGTCATACCCCATCATCGTTGACCCCTTTAAACGCGCTCGCCAAACGGGATCATTGGCATTTAAAGGAAGTGTTGCAACTGGGACATTTTGTGCTGTCAAACCATTATGTAATGTCGTTTCTGTATACTCAGCTCCTGCAACAGAAGTTGCTAACCAGCTGAGTGCTTGCTTAATTAAGTCCGGGCGATTATTCGGTAAACTTAAGCTATAAATGGTGTAGTCATAAGAAACAACAGCGGGTGGAATTGGCATGTCAGGGTCTGTGGCCTGACGCCAGAAATCTTGTAATGTTGCTGTTGGAAATGCTTCAGTTTGATGAAGCAACGCCATTTTAGGAATGAGGTAACTGTACCCTTTTTCGCTCGCTTTTTCTGTTAATGAGCCTGTTTTAATTGCTAATCTAAGCTGGATACGATCATTAGGACGTTGCGGTGTTTGTAATAATTGCCAGCTAAAGCCATTCTCTAGCTTCCCTTGCTGCCATGCTGGATCAGGTTGTAAAGGCTCAGCTCCCGCTAAATGCGCGACTGAGAATAATACAACACCAATGATATACCGAACTTTCAAGCCCTGCATGTAAACCCCTATGTGTTTTATATCTTTATATTTAACCGCAAATAGCAACAGATAAATTAACGAAAAACGTGAACTTATCGGGTTAAACGATATAGTTTGGCTTTATTCCATTTTTCATTGTTACCACTATAACGATATTAGACCATAAAGCTGAGTTCATGTTCATGACTTAATCTGATTTTTGCTGTTTTCTTTGACGGTTATACCCTTTTGCAAGTAAACCGAGCTCATCGTCACGATGATATTCAGACACAACAATTTGATTAACTTCAGAATTTGTCTGTAATTCAATTGCGATTTTACGTAGCGGCCTTATTATCATACGACTGACACACCACGTCATTCCAATAGCAATAATGAGTACCAACAATAAATAAGTTGTTGTCATCAAAGCAAGGGTATTTAGCGCAAACCGATAAACACGATTAGGATCCACTTGTAATGTTAAATACCCTTGAGGCTTCGCTTGCAACACAACATTTCCATACGCATACAATGGTACGGTCATCTCGACAGGGATCCCCACAAAATGGGTAACCCAATTGGGTATCGGCTTCGGCGTTGCAAAGCTTAGGTTCATTACCGTTGTGCCATCAACAGTAATAATCGCGTTTCCCATAATGCCTGATGTCTTTAAGCTTATCAGCAGCCGTTTAACTTCATTAAGGTCGGAGCTTAGGAGGGAATCTGTTAATGGTTTTTGAATTTGCACTACAGCGTTACTGAGCTGGTCTAAATAATCTTGCTTACGTTGTTCAACTAAGTAACTGAATTGAATAGCTAAAAAAAGCGCAAGTGATAGTAGCGTAATCATAAAGAATACGACCATACTTTTTAATGTTAGTGAGCGTTGGACTCGGGTATTCATTTGGCCACAACCTTTCTAATCAAGCAGCTTTTTAAAGAAAACGGAAACATCAGTCAGTATACTTGATTTTATCCGTAAAAGAGTAGCTTAAAAAGAAAGATTGGGTATTTAGGACAAACAGCATGTTAAAGCGGCTTAAAGTGGCACTAGAATAAAAGACGGCAGAAAGTTAGCCTTTCCACCGTTTCACTCCTTAACTCACGACAACCGTTTGTTTTTCATCTTCATCAACTGCAAAACACGCAACTAACTGTTGGTTATATTCCTTCAATGTTGGTTGAAATTGAGTACACTGACCAAATGCTCTACGGCAACGCGCTGCAAATGCGCACCCCGGTGGTGGGTTTAAAGGACTTGGTAACTCTCCCGTTAACTTAATACGTTCGCGCCGAGCGTCTGGGTTCAACCTTGGTGTCGCTGATAATAACGCTTGAGTATAAGGGTGAAGAGGGTTATTAAAAATCTGCTCTTTTGTTCCTTTCTCCACACAGCGGCCTAAATACATCACCATGACTTCATCAGCAATATGCTCTACCACCGATAAATCATGTGAAATAAAGACATAAGACAAACCTAAATCTTGCTGTAAATCCATCATCAGATTTAATACTTGAGCACGAACAGAAACATCCAGTGCGGAAACGGGTTCATCTGCAACCACAATGTCAGGGTCAAGCATTAAACCACGTGCTATCGCGATACGCTGGCGTTGACCACCAGAAAACATGTGAGGATATCGGCTATAGTGCTCTGTTTTTAAACCCACTTTAGCCATCATCGATAATACTTTTTCCTTGCGCTGCTCTTTCGACAGTGAAGTATTAATCAATAACGGCTCTTCCAAAATTTGCCCCACCTTTTTACGTGGATTCAAAGAGCCATAAGGGTTTTGAAACACAATTTGGATTTTTTGGCGACGCAGTTTCTCTGCAGACTTATCTTTTACTAACAAGTTTTGGTCTTGGTAATACAACTCGCCCTCAGAAGGTTGCTCAATCATGGTTAATAAACGACCTAATGTCGATTTACCACACCCCGACTCCCCAACCACGGCCAGTGTTTTACCTCGTTCTAGCTCAAAAGAGACTCCATCCAATGCTTTTAAGGTTTTTTCAGCAGCAAAAACCCCTCTTTTGACGGAATAATATTTTTTCAAATCCACCGCTTTGAGCAATGGAGTGTGTTGTTTATCACTCATAATGTTGGCCTCCCCATATCATCCAGCGGCATATGGCATTTGACTTGGCGATCACCAACGGTTTGTAACATTGGCTCTTCTTGACGGCATTTCTCCGTTGCATACGGACAACGTGGGTTCAATAAACACCCTACAGGCCTATCGTATTTTCCGGGTACCACACCAGGAAGTGAGGCTAAACGGGATTTATTCGTCGCAAATTCGGGCAAGGCACGTAATAGCGCTTGTGTATAAGGATGGCGAGGATGTTTAAAAATATCACTTGCTTTGGCGGACTCCACCACCTGCCCCGCATACATCACAATAATATGATGCGCAGCTTCTGCCACTAAAGCGAGGTCATGCGTGATAAGCACTAATGCCATATTTTCTTGCTGCTGCAATTCCAACAATAATTCAATAATTTGGGCTTGAATAGTGACATCTAATGCCGTTGTCGGCTCATCCGCAATCAATAATTTAGGCCGGCATGCTATCGCCATAGCAATCATCACACGCTGGCTCATTCCTCCTGACAATTGGTGAGGATACACATCTAAACGTGATTGTGGGTCAGGGATACCCACCATGTCTAACAGGTCAATTGCCCGTTGCTTACGCGTACTTTTGCTGCCGCCTTGGTGGACTTTCAATGCTTCCATAATCTGATAACCCACCGTAAAACATGGGTTTAAACTGGTCATCGGGTCTTGGAAAATCATCGCCACATCGGCACCAACGATTTGCCGGCGCTCTTTTTCAGGGATTGACAGTAAATCTCGTCCATCAAATTGCAATGAATTCGCCATCACTTTTCCCGGGTAATCAATTAACCCCATAATAGCCAGTGAACTCACTGATTTACCTGAACCAGATTCCCCTACAATACCAACGACTTGGCCTTTATCAACGCTATAGCTGATGCGGTCAACGGCGCGAAACGGTGCCTTTTCGTCTCCGAAATGAACCGAAAGTTGTTCTACATTTAACAATGCCATTTGGTTACCTCATCACTGCTTGAGTTTTGGATCAAATGCATCACGTAACCCATCACCCATCAGGTTAAACGCAAGCACCGTCAATAAAATTGCCAGTCCAGGGAAAGTCACAACCCACCATGCGCTTTGTGCAAATTGCAGCACATCAGACAGCATCGTTCCCCACTCAGGAGTTGGTGGCTGCGCGCCCATTCCGAGGAAACCCAAAGCAGCCATATCTAAAATGGCATTCGAAAAACCTAAAGAGGCTTGTACAATCAATGGTGCCAAACAGTTAGGTAAGATGTTCACGAACATCTGGCGTACTGCCCCTGCACCCGCAACACGAGAAGCCGTCACATAGTCACGGTTGACTTCGACTAAAACAGCCGCTCGTGTTAATCGAATATAGTGAGGTAATGCAACAAACGTCAAAGCAATCGAAGCATTAACAATCGAAGGTCCAAAAATGGCGACCAGTACCAAAGCTAATAACAAACTTGGCAATGCCAACATGATATCGACAACTCGCATAATTAATGCGTCAACGACACCACCAAAATAGCCAGCGATCACACCAATAGTGACCCCCATGATTAACGACAGCACAACCACTAAACAACCAACTAGCAGTGACAGGCGGGCGCCATACATTAAACGAGAGAGTAAATCACGCCCAACATCATCAGTGCCTAAAATAAACTGCCAACTTCCCCCATCTTCCCAAACTGGCGGAGCAAGTAAGAAATCACGAAATTGTTCATCTGGAGCATGTGGAGCTAATATACCTGCAAAAATTGCAATCAGTACCATCAGGATAATGTAGAACATCCCGACAACTGCTCCTTTATTACGTTTAAAATAATGCCAAAATTCTTGTAATGGTGTCATCGGCTGTGGGGCGCTGACAACGGTTGGCTCAGTAGATTGAGACATTTAGCGCTCCTTATTTCTTATGACGAATACGTGGGTTTACAATGCCATACAGCACGTCGACCACTAAGTTTACGAAGATAATCAGTGTAGCAACCAGCAGAACTCCCCCTTGTACCACAGGGTAATCACGACGCTGTAGCCCTTCGATTAACCAGCGCCCTAACCCAGGCCATGAGAAAATAGTTTCTGTCAAGATAGCCCCTGCTAACATCACCCCAACCTGCAAGCCAATTACCGTAACAACGGGTAATAATGCATTACGTAGTGCGTGAATTAAAATTACGCGAGCGCGGCCAAGACCTTTAGCACGTGCAGTACGAATATAATCCTCTCCCAATACTTCCAACATTGACGAGCGAGTCATACGCACAATAACGGCTAATGGGATCGTACCCAAAACAATGGAAGGCAATATCAAGTGCTCTACCGCATCAATAAAATCGCCATCTTCGCCCCAAATTAGGGTATCAATTAGCATAAAACCGGTCAGAGGCTGGGAATCATCAAGAAAAACAGTGTCACTCACTCGTCCTGCTACAGGGGTGAGGTCTAATTGCACCGACACTAACATGATGAGCATGATCCCCCACCAGAAGATAGGCATTGAGTAGCCTGTTAAAGAAAGGCCAATCGCAGTATGGTCAAAGATTGAACCACGTTTTACTGCGGCTAAAACCCCAACTGGGATCCCAACAGAAATTGCAAAAATCATGGCACAAGTTGCCAATTCCACTGTCGCTAAAAAACGGGGCAAAAACTCTTCCCATACACCGATGCGACTTTTTAAGGAAATCCCTAAATCACCATGAAATATCCCATTGATATAATGAAGATATTGTTTCCAAAGTGGCTGATCAAGCCCTAACTCTGCCATTAAATAAGCATGCCTTTCAGGGGATAGTCCCCTTTCACCGGCCATGATCATCACCGGGTCGCCTGGGATCATGTGGACAAAGGCAAAAGTCAATAATGTAATACCGATAAACGTGGGGATCACAAGCCCCAATCGTCGGAGGATAAATTGCAACATATCCTGAATCTCTTTAATAATGCCGTTGACGGCTCTTAGTCCGTTTGGCTACTCAGAAAATTGCTTTTCCGGGTGCTCACAAACAACTTAACTTCTCTGCTTCTTCTAGAGAAGAAAACGCCCTCCGCTCTAAACCAGCAACGAAGGGCATAGACAGATTAGATACGATTACTTCTCAATATCGACGTTTTCGAAGTGGTGCTTGCCTAGTGGGTCAACCACATAGCCTTTGACTTCTTTACGTACGGGTTCAAACACTGTGGAGTGCGCGATAATGAGGGCTGGCGCCTGCTCATTCATCACAACTTGCGCTTGTTTGTACAGTTCGACTCGCTTGTCATGATCTGCTGTTTGGCGCGCTGGTTGGATCAAGTTCTCAAAGCTTTCATTACACCATTTTGAGTAATTAGAACCTTGCTCTTTTGCTGCACAGCTAAACAAGGTTGCAAAGAAGTTATCAGGGTCCCCATTGTCACCCGTCCAACCCATCATTACTGTTTGTGGCTCACCATCTTTCGCACGTTTGAGGTACTCTCCCCATTCGTAGCTAACAACTTTTGATTTAACGCCAACTTTTGCCCAGTCTGCTTGGATCATTTCCGCCATACGGCGTGCATTTGGGTTATATGGTCGTTGAACAGGCATTGCCCACAGGTCAATTTCAAAACCATTCGGGAAACCCGCTTCTGCTAATAAGGCTTTGGCTTTTTCAGGATTATATTCGTAATCGTTTACCGCATCGTTATAGCCCCACATTGTCGGTGGGATAAGGTTTTTCGCTTTTTGGCCTGCACCTTGATAAACCGCTTCGATAATTGCATCTTTGTTCACCGCCATAGACAGTGCTTGGCGAACCTTTTGATTATCTAATGGTTTTTTCTCAACATTATAAGAGAGATAGCCGACGTTTAGGCCTGGTTGCTCCATTAATGTAATGTCTTTATCTTGCTTCATGCGCTCTAAATCAGCCGGATTTGGATATGGCATGACTTGGCATTCATTTTTTTGCAGTTTTGCATAACGAACGGAAGCATCTGGCGTGATAGAGAAGACTAAACGGTCAAGTTTAGGTTTTGTGCCCCAATATTGGTCATTGGCTTTATAAAGAATACGAGAGTCTTTTTGGTATTGTTGCAGAACAAATGGGCCCGTTCCAATTGGGTTTAAGTCCACTTTCTCTGGCGTACCCGCTTTCAACATCTGGTCTGCATATTCCGCAGAAAGAATCGATGCGAAGTCCATTGCCATATCGGCTAAGAATGGTGATTCTGGGCGAGTTAACGTAATTTTCACCGTATTATCATCGACTTTTTCAACTTTATCGATAATTTTATCCATATCCATTCCCATAAAGTATTCATAGCTACCGCCTGAAACTTTGTGATATGGGTGATTTGCATCTTTTTGGCGCATAAATGTATAAATCACATCATCTGCGTTAAGATCACGGGTCGGTTTAAATTCTTTGTTAGAGTGCCATTTGACACCCTTACGTAGATGGAAAGTGTACTCTTTACCATCATCACTCACTTCCCAGCTTTCCGCTAAACCCGGTTCAATTTCCGTTGTTCCTAATTTGAATTCAACTAAACGGTTATACAGCGGGATAGAGCTTGCATCATAGGTTGTTCCTGATGTGAACAACTGTGGGTTAAAGCCTTCTGGAGAACCTTCAGAACAGTAAACTAACGTTTTTGCCTGTACTGTTGCTGATACTGCTAATGCTGCCAATGTAAGTCCTACAGTCAGTAGACCTGTCTTTTTAATAGAGCGCATCTGTATGCTCCTATGGTGTTCATGTTGTTTTGCTTGATGTCTAGATCCGTCATAAAAGCGACAGATGTAGTATCTGTATTTTTTGTTATTCATTGTGCAATTAATCAACTGTCACTCACTTCGTCAATAGCCACATTTACGCTCCGCCCACAATTCATGTAACATATTAGAAACAATTAGCATTGCAATTTAGCTTAAAATTTCATAATGAAGTGCAAGATGCAGGTGTTATAACCATATAATTAGTAGTGAATAGGGTTTTATATCGAGGTTATTTATTTTTATATTTGTGATTAAGTGCTGAATTACTGAACGAATATAGTGCTTTTGTTGGCATGATACGAAATAAAACACTAGAGAGAATCGATGTGGAAATTATTTTAGTATGTAATTATTTAGTTTGTTTTTTATGCAAATAAAAAACATTCAACTGCTTTCACTAAACATAATTTTTACCAATTGATAACTTAAAGAATAAAATAATACTGGCTGTAGTTTGTATTCTTATTTTCCAAAGTACAGAATATGCTTTAATACCGATGATAAAAACTACAATTGCCTAATATTACCTAGGTCATTTTAAATAGATGCAATCACCTGCTTTAACCCTATGATTTAACTAATAATGAAATTTCATTTGAAGGCTCGAACTCATTGAATTTACCAATAGTCGATCAGTTTGCCAAACTGGCGCTTCTACAAATAAATGATATGACAAACTCCCAATTTGACCTTTAGCTCCGACTCTCCCTCCCAGCAATAGGTTTTCTTTCCAAAATGTGGCTCTATCATTTGATGTTGTACCTAAACCTAACGAGGTATATAAAGCCATATGCGGCCATGGGCTCTGCCAGAGCACCTCGTTTTGTAGCTTTAAGCTATTATCCCCCATTTCAAGGTGCTCAGCTCCACCGATAAAACCACTAACACCTCCAAAACCAGTAAGTGATCCTTGGTCTAATAAAACATCTAGCTTGTCACGACTTAATTGCATATCAAATTGGCTTTGATATTGAAAAGGGGAGGCTTCCTTCATTGCTGAAGCCGAAATCTGTAAAACCTGTGGCTTATTTAAACCCGTAATTTGCTGTACATTGGTACCAAACCAGTTAGTTCCTTGTTTATACGTTAATGTAACTAAAGCACTTCCCCGTAAAAAATTGACCTGATGAGTTAACCCACCAATGATGTAATGAGCCAAGCGTTGTTGTGTTCGTAAGTGTAGGTCAGCCAAAAACGTGTCACTTTTTTGGCTTTCAGACCCTAGACTTAATGAAGTTACCGTTTTTTCTGTTCGTTTTAATAAATATTCGGCTTGTAGTAATAAGAAGCCGTTATGCTGCTGTAGTGGTAAAGCGACATCATTGCTGGTAATAACTGTTTTATTTTCCTGATACCCACTAAATATTGAAAACAACCAATATTGATAGGGGAG
The DNA here is from genome assembly GCF_028481025.1 of Providencia sp. PROV150. Taxonomy (NCBI): domain Bacteria; kingdom Pseudomonadati; phylum Pseudomonadota; class Gammaproteobacteria; order Enterobacterales; family Morganellaceae; genus Providencia; species Providencia sp. PROV150. Next base: position 53,057 of record NZ_JAMPPJ010000013.1, read on the forward strand.
AGAGTAAAATAATATTGCTGATTTAATTTCAGTTTCTTCTGTGTTACTAAACTGACGGCTGATTTCTGAATATAAAAAATCACTTCGTAAAAAAGGATTGGCGACCATAAAAGTATGGCCAACAGTGCTACCGACTTGCCGAGAAATTGAGTGTGATTCAAAAGAAAGTGCACCTTGGAATTCGCGTCGGTGCTGGCCTACCACGACAATTTGCGTGGCATTCCCATAAGTATCATCAGGAATTAGTTTGATATGGAAAGGAAGTAAAGATGTATTTTGCAAATTGTACAAGCCTTGTTCAATTTGCCGTAAATTAAGCGTATCACCTAACTGGAAAGGAAATATGTGTGGTAATGATTTGTCTTCTGACTGCTCATTTTGATAAACCACAGAAGAAACCGTTCCTGCTATTATTTTTGCTTGCAAAATACCAAACAGAAAAGTTTGCTCAGGGTAATACAAGTAAGAGGTCAGATAGCCTGCATGAATTAACTTCGCCGTAATATCATCTGCATAGTTGAGTAAGCCTTGTTCATCAATACATTGGCCCTCTATCTTTTGCCGCCATTTATTGACTTGGCTAACAGCTATTTCCTTAATCTGCTCAAGCCCAATAAAATGTACTTGGTTTATCATAATACAAGTAGATGGCATCTCAACAATACCATTTGGAGGGGCTATAGGCGCGCTATAAGCTTTAAAGCCAATAACGGTATAAAGACTTAATAAGAAGAAACAAAGATGTATCGATAAAACGTTATTAACTTTCATTAACGAGTCCTTGTAATGAAAAAGCGTTTTTACCTAAAACAACATGAGTGAATCAGCTTATATATCAACAGAGATAGGTTATTGAGTGCAAGCCAAGTTAGTCTGAAATAGTTGGGGTGAAAAATAAGAAGGGATATAAACGAAAAAACCCACCTCAATGAGGTGGGTTCTAAAATTTGGTCGGCGAGAGAGGATTCGAACCTCCGACCCACTGGTCCCAAACCAGTTGCGCTACCAAGCTGCGCTACTCGCCGAAAACGGTGTGAATAATACTGCCAAGAACGGAGATCGTCAACCCATTTTTCGCCAATTCTGTTCGTTTGCTGATAAAACCACCAAAACGGTAAGGCTTATATGCAAATTACCTTATTTTAAGTAAAAAATAAGCACTAGAATATTTTAGTGCTTATTTATCAAACAGGTTAGCGTTTATAAAAATAACGTTAACTACAAGCTAATAACCTATTTTTAAGGCTATTGAAGCAAAGAAATATCCGCTACTTTTAAGAACAACTCACGTAATTGGCTTAATAGCGTCAAACGATTAATACGAACCGCTTGGTCTTCATCCATTACCATAACATTTGCAAAGAATTCATCTACGATATCGCGTAAAGAAGCTAATTCAACTAAAGCCTCTTGATAATTCCTTTCTGCAAACATTGGCGCAAGTTTATCTTGCAATACCACAACATGGGTCGCAAGTTTGACTTCTTCAGGTGTTTTTAGAACAGAAGCTAAAACGTTATCAGCCAATTTTTCTTCTGATTTGCTCAGAATATTGGAAACACGTTTATTTGCCGCTGCAAGTGCCTGCGCCTCTTCTAATGAACGGAAGTGAGTAACGGCTTTCACTCGTGCATCAAAGTCAGCAGGTTGTGTTGGATGACGAGCTAATACCGCTTGGATGGTATCAATACTATAGCCTAATTCTTGATACCAAGAACGGAAACGACCAAGCATGAACTCGACAACGTCATTAACCACATTTTTATTGGTTAATTTATCACCGTATAAACGAGCTGCTTCTTCTGTCATTTCAACAAGATCAAGCTGGTAGCCTTTTTCTACGATGATGCGTAAGACACCTAATGCAGCACGGCGCAGAGCGAATGGGTCTTTATCGCCTTTAGGATGTTGGCCAATACCAAAAATACCAGCAAGCGTATCCATTTTTTCAGCCAATGCTAATGCGGCTGAAACATCAGTCGATGGAAGTGCATCTCCAGAAAAACGCGGTTGGTACTGCTCTTTTAAAGCTAATGCAACGTCTTCTGACTCACCATCATGGCGTGCATAATGCATTCCCATAACGCCTTGAGTGTCTGTGAATTCAAACACCATATTAGTCATTAAGTCACATTTTGCTAATAAACCAGCTCGTGTTGCATGGTTTACATCTGCACCAATTTTGTTTGCAATCCAGCCAGCTAATGCTTCTAAACGGTCAGTTTTATCACGCAGTGTACCTAATTGTTTTTGGAACAATACAGTTTCTAAGCGTGGTAAGTTATCTTCCAAACGTTGTTTACGGTCAGTTTTAAAGAAAAATTCGGCATCTGCTAAACGCGGACGTACAACTTTTTCGTTACCTGAAATAATTTGCTGAGGATCAGAAGACTCAATATTTGCCACAAAGATAAAATTAGGCATTAACTTGCCCGTCTTATCATAAACTGGGAAATATTTTTGGTCCCCTTTCATGGTATAAACTAGCGCTTCTGAAGGAACATCTAAGAATTTCTCTTCAAATTTAGCTGTTAAAACGACCGGCCATTCAACCAATGAAGTCACTTCTTCAAGCAAACTATCTGTTAAGTCAGCTTGACCACCAAGAGCCTGAGCCGCTTTTTCCGCATCTGCTTTAATAACCGCTTTACGTTCTGCGTAATCTGCCATGACTTTACCGCGTTCACGTAAAATGGCTGGATATTGTTCCGCATTATCAATAGTAAATTCAGATTCACCCATGAAACGGTGACCACGAATTGTGCGCCCGCTCTTAATACCTAAAATTTCGCCATCAATAACATCACTACCCAGTAACAATGTTACCGTGTGCACAGGGCGAACAAATTGTGTGTCCTTATCTGCCCAACGCATTAATTTAGGTATAGGTAATTTGGCCAATGCACGGCTAACCATATCAGCCAGTAATTCACTGACTGCCTGCCCTTTCATTTGGGCACGATAGAGTAGCCACTCGCCTTTATCCGTGGTCAAACGCTCAGCTTGATCAACGGTAATACCACACCCGCGAGCCCAGCCTTCAGCGGCTTTAGTTGGTTGGCCATCTGGACCGAATGCTTGAGAGATAGCAGGGCCACGTTTTTCAATTTCACGGTCTGGCTGTGAAGCCGCTAAATCAGCGACTTTAAGTGCTAACCGGCGAGGAGCAGCAAACCACGTTACTGCACCATGAGCAATATCTGCCCCATCAAGTTCAGCCGTAAAATTTGCAGCAAATGATTCAGCTAATGAACGAAGAGCCTTCGGCGGTAACTCTTCGGTGCCGATTTCCACAAGGAAAGTCTGTTGAGTCATGACAGCCTCTTAGTTCTTATGACACATAGGGAATCCAAGCGCTTCACGAGAAGCATAATACGCTTCTGCAACCCCTTTGGTTAGGGTACGAATACGTAAGATATAGCGCTGGCGTTCAGTAACAGAAATGGCTTTACGTGCATCGAGTAAGTTGAAAGTATGAGCCGCTTTCAAGATACGTTCGTATGCAGGTAGTGGAAGTGGCGTTTCCAAAGCCAGCAAGTGTTGAGCTTCTTTTTCGTACTCTTCAAAGCATTTGAAAAGAAAATCAACATTTGCGTATTCAAAGTTATAGGTTGATTGCTCAACTTCGTTTTGATGATAGATATCACCATAGGTAGTTTTACCCAATGGGCCATCACACCAAACAAGGTCATACACGCTGTCCACGCCTTGGATATACATCGCTAAGCGCTCTAAACCGTATGTAATTTCACCTGTTACTGGTTTACACTCAAGACCACCGACCTGCTGGAAGTAAGTGAACTGAGTAACTTCCATACCATTAAGCCACACTTCCCAGCCTAATCCCCAGGCACCTAATGTTGGGTTTTCCCAGTTATCTTCAACAAAACGAATGTCGTGAACTGTTGGGTCAACACCTAATTCTTTTAAAGAACCAAGGTATAACTCTTGGATATTGTCTGGTGATGGCTTGATGATCACCTGAAACTGGTAATAGTGTTGTAGACGGTTTGGGTTTTCACCATAGCGGCCATCAGTTGGTCGACGAGATGGTTGAACATAAGCCGCTGCAATAGGCTCAGGGCCTAATGCACGCAAACACGTCATTGGGTGAGAAGTTCCAGCGCCGACTTCCATGTCCAATGGTTGAACAATGGTACAGCCTTGACGCGCCCAGTAGTCCTGTAATGTCAGGATAAGACCTTGAAAGGTTTTGGTATCAAACTTTTGCATGTTAGATCCGCACGCGATACGTAAAATTTAATGAAAGTACGCCAGTATACCCTTTGACCGCAAGATATACAGCATTGAATATGTCTGTATTTATTCTAAAAATAAAAAAAAATACTTTCACCCCTTTTAAGCTGGTTATTTATACAGTATAAATAGTTTGTTTTTTGAAGCAAACCAATTACCATTGTAAAAAGGATGAAAAATGGATACCGCACTAACACGTTGCCATTGGGTCAATCAAGATCCTGAATATATCGCTTATCACGACCATGAATGGGGTAAACCCACTTATGATAACTTAACATTATTTGAAATGATCTGCCTTGAAGGCCAACAAGCCGGGCTCTCTTGGTACACCATTTTAAAAAAACGCCAAGGATATCGTGATCTATTTCATCATTTCGACCCTGAAAAAATTGCATCAATGAATGAAGACGATATTGAGCGACTCATGCAAGATACTCGGATCATCCGTAATCGATTAAAAATTAATGCAATTATTGCAAATGCAAAAGCTTATTTAGCCATGAAAGAAAATGGTGAGGACTTCTCCACTTTTATTTGGCAATTTGTTAATGGCCAACCCATTATCAACGGTTGGGAACTCTCATCGCAAGTTCCTGCGGAAACAGAACTTTCTAAGCTTCTCTCCAAAGCGCTCAAAAAACGTGGGTTTAAATTTGTCGGCTCAATTACTTGCTACGCCTTTATGCAAGCAACTGGCATGATAAATGACCATTTAGTGAATTGTTGCCAATTTAAATAAATTAGTTTTTATCGGCGTAACTCATCGAGTAAAAAGAAAAATAAACCACCAAAGCATTAACATTGCAACACTTTACACTACTAAATATATCCATATTGATATTTTATCTTAATAAAAGATAGAAATTGGTGGTTGAACTCTGAGGTGCAGCGGAGTATGTTTTAAATTCCATTAACAATCTAATAAATATATGTGAATAAATGCGATGATATTTTCTAAATTTGGCAATAAATTTGCTAAAAATTCAGGTATTTCATTATTAATGAAAGACTTGAATGAAGGCATAAGAACCCCTGGCTCCATTATGTTAGGGGGAGGAAATCCTGCTCATATCCCTGAAATGGATAAGTATTTCCAAGATCTGTTAGCTGAGATATGTGCTAATGGCCAATTGACGGACACTTTATGTAATTATGATGGCCCTCAAGGTAAAGATGCCATGTTGAAAGCGCTTGCAGCAACGCTAAAAGCAAAACTAGGTTGGAATATTAGCGCGAAAAATATTGCCCTATCTAACGGCAGCCAGAGTGCTTTTTTCTATCTATTTAACTTGCTAGCCGGTCGCTTTGAAGATGGTATCACCCGTAAAGTGCTATTTCCTCTTGCCCCTGAATATGTCGGTTATGCAGACTCAGGTCTTGATGATGGCTTATTCGCTGCTAATAAGCCACAAATTGAATTTTTACCTAATGGTCAATTTAAATACCGAGTCGACTTCAACACATTAGAGGTTACTGATGATATTGGTGTGATTTGTGTGTCTCGCCCAACAAATCCGACTGGTAATGTCATTACTGATGAAGAAGTTGAGCATTTAGACCAACTAGCTAAACAACATAATATTCCACTACTAATAGATAATGCTTATGGTGTTCCTTTCCCTGGCATTATTTTCAGCGAAGCTACGCCATTTTGGAACGAAAATGTCATTCTTTGTATGAGTTTATCTAAACTTGGTTTACCAGGAACTCGATGCGGCATTATCATCGCTAACGAAGAAATCATTGAAGCTGTTAGTAATATGAATGGCATCATCAGCCTTGCTCCTGGTGGTATAGGCCCTGCACTTGCTTTAGAAATGCTTAAAAAAGATGACCTTATTTCATTATCTAAAAATGTAATTGGCCCTTTTTATAAGCAACGTGTAGAAGAAGCCATCGAAATTATTCGTCGTTATATTCCAGAAGATAAGTGTCTAATTCATAAGCCAGAAGGTGCCATTTTCCTCTGGTTATGGTTTAAAGACCTACCAATTAATTGCTTAGAATTATACCAACGCTTAAAAAAACGTGGTGTATTGATGGTTCCCGGCCATTACTTCTTCCCTGGTATTGAACAGGATTGGCCACATGCGCATCAATGTATGCGTATGAACTATGTCCCTGAGCCAGAAAAAATTGAACAAGGGATCAAGATATTAGCTGAAGAGCTTGAAAAAGCTTATCAAGAAGTGACCTGCTAGTTGTGAAACGACAAGGTACTTTTAGCCCCGTTATTGCAATATTTAGGTAAAAAAAAGCCCTTTCATATAGAAGGGGCTAAAAATTAGCGAGAACTCCGTAATTGAAATCAAATTAACTTTTCAATACGAATATCATTCAAAACTATTAGAACATCTTTTCTATTTGGTTATTGCTTAAACAAAAGCACTTTTTGCCCCTATATATCGTGATACCTTTCATTACTGCCTTATACATCAAACATCAAAATCTAAATATCATATTGAAAAAGCTATAATTTTAGAAATTTCAATAGAATTTCTGCTATTCATCGGTTTAACAATCACATCTAGCTAAACCGCCCAAAATAAAATAGCCAGCAATTGTGGAGAAATAATTCTTAAAAACATCGCTAATGGATAAACCGTTGCATAAGACAATGCCGGAGCACCGCTGGCCGCATGAATATTATTTGCAAAAGCCAGTGCAGGAGGGTCTGTCATAGAGCCCGCTAGCACCCCACAAAGGCTCAAATAGTTCATTTTGCCAAAAATTCGAGCTACAACACCTGTAATAAATAGTGGCACAAATGTAATCAATAGCCCATAACCAATCCACGTTAGCCCATCGCCTTTAATTAAAGTATCAATGAAGCCACCACCAGAATTGAGCCCAACAACAGCGAGGAACATGACGATTCCCAGTTCTCTCAGCGCTAAGTTTGCACTCGGAGGCATAAACCAATATAAACGCCCTATAGTCCCTATACGACCGAGAATTAGAGCAACAACCAGTGGCCCTCCCGCTAATCCCAGTTTCAGCGCAGCAGGAAAACCAGGAACAAAAACAGGTATTGACCCCAGCACAACTCCAAGCCCTATCCCGAGGAATACAGGTAACATTTGAACTTGCTGTAGTTTCTGTTTCGCATTACCTAACAAAGCGGTGACGGCTTCGATTGACTCAGGACGTCCAACAATATTTAAAATATCACCAAATTGTAAAACCGAATTGTTATTAGCAACTAAATCAATACCAGTACGGTTTAATCGTGTCACAACAACATCATATTTTTGTTTTAAGTTTAAGTCTTTCAGCCTTTTACTTAGTACGGCATCATTCGTCACCACCACACGAACGGAATGCAAAATAGAGCTTGATGTCGACAGGGATACGTCAACTTCCTCACCTAATATTAAACGAACTTTATTTAAATCATCTTTTAAACCAACAACGTGCAATAAGTCACCTAAATGAATTTCTGTAGTAGGCTGAGGAACAACCAGCATGTCCCCACGTTTTAATCTTGAGCAAACAATAGCTTCACTACCAAGCAGTGGGATGTCTTGCATCATTAAGCCATCAAGATTGGCGTTACGAATGGCAATGTTCATCGTCTGCAGAGAGTCGCGCTGTTGAAAAGTGGAACTATTAAATGCAGAAGCTTCTTTCTCTACTGAAATTCTAAAGATAATGCGTACTAACCACATCACCAATAAGATGCCACAAATCCCCATAGGGTAAGCCATGGCATAGCCCATCCCCATCTGGCCAACAAGATTAGGGTCAGATCCTAAGTCAGTTAAAATTTGCTGACCAGCACCTAAAGATGGCGTATTCGTTACCGCCCCTGAGAAAATACCTAAGATAATTGGTAATGGAATATTCGCGACTTTATATATGATTGCTGTTACCACCGCGCCTAAGACAACGACCATCAACGCAAAGCCATTTAGTTTCAGCCCAGAAACGCGTAGAGAAGAGAAAAAACCAGGCCCAACCTGAATACCTATCGTGTATACAAACAGTATCAAGCCAAATTCTTGAATAAAATGCAGCATGTCTTTATTAAGTTGCAAGCCATAACTTTGGGCGAAGTGTCCAACAATGATCCCCCCAAATAGAACACCACCAATCCCTAGCCCAACACTACGGATCTTCCAATTTCCAATCCATAGCCCTAAAGCAGCAGCTAACGCCAACAAACTTACAGTAAGAGCTAATTCACTCATAGACCGCATCCTTTTGACGACAAGTTACCCGTTAAACACACCCAAATAGGTGATAAAACATACTACTGAATCGATTATGCCAAATAGCATAAGGGTAATATGTGCCATAGAGCACAGTTCAGAAGGAATAAATGATCTATTTTTTTAGAATTTTCAACCTGATAACAAATATAAAATAGTATATCTTTATTTCTTAACGTTATTTATCATTCATCGAAATAGCTACCTAAGACAAACATTTTTAGTTAATAGCTACAAGTAAACTATTAACTAAAAAAATACATACGGTTAAATAAAATAATAATACGACACCATTATTGTGAATTTCTTGTTTTTAGTTATTATAAGTAAATATTGGGGACGACAAACTAAATACAGGTTAACAATGTCTATGCCGAGTTTAATTTCAATACGATTATATTTTCTTATCGCACCTCTTATTTTGAGTGGTTGCTCCAGTATTATGACTCATGCAGGCCCATCAGAAGGTTATTACCCTGGTTCGAAAAACAGTATTAAAATGATTAAAGATGATGAGACCGGCTGGATTGTTAAACCTTTACTTGCTATTGATTTACCCTTTTCTGTTGTTATGGATACTCTTTTAATTCCTTTAGATTACGCGAAATCGGGTAATGATGATAAAGCAGACTCACCCAAAAAACGCATAGAAGAACTTGAAAATAAAGATAAAACCAAAAAGTAATTCAGGCTCAATCAAACGTTTGTAATTAAAATTTCATTGTGTATTAACTGTATTTATGAATACATTATTTTTTAATCTAAGATCTGACCAATCATTTATATAATATCTGTTTAGTTATTATCTTATTATGATAACTATCTTCTTAACTTAAATATTCTATTTATAAGTATTTTTGCACTCATTACATGAATAATTAACAATTAAATTTTTTAAATGCTAATCAGAGAAAAATAAAAACAGTCACAGATAAAAAAAAGCTTATCAATACTTTTTTTATTCGTGACTGTAGTAACATAATTATGTTATTTGCTGTTTAAACCCGTTTCTACGGTATAAATTTGCCTAAATCCATCAATATCTCGCATAAACGCAATCAATTCATCATTAGGTGAAAATACAACGGCATCAGCAACAGGAGCAAGTTCAGTACGCTGTGTTAATTTTTGTATGGTTCCGCTCACGACGTGACAATACACGACACTATTGTCACAAATAAAACAAATGTGCTCACCTTTACTATCCCAGCTAAAGGCAGACTGAACCGGTGAAGAACCCTGAGTTATCTGCCTTTGCACTCCAGTCAGCGTATCAACTAACCACAATTGAGCATTACCGTCATCATCATTCATCAAACAAGCGATTGATTTACCATCTGGCGAAGTTCTTAGCCAATGTCGTGGCTGCTTCGCTAAACCAGGAAATTTTTTATCGTGTGTATAAGTTAAACGCCTTTGCTGTATACCTTTTGGTGGGGAAGGCATGCTTGATTCTGTTCCTTGGATAGGAGATTCCCCCGCAATCATGTAATCCTCAAGCTGTGAAGGTAGATCAACAATATAGATCTCAGGAATAATTTCTCCATTTGTAGAATGAGTGTCACCAATAAACACCAGCGCTCTTTCTTGCCACTCTCCATTCTCTTTTTGATAACCTTTTTGACCTACCCAACCCTCTTCATATGCACGGCTAATCTCATCGCTGCTAGGCTTAGGCTGTTGCGTTGTTCGCGTCACAACACAACAAAAGTAATCGCCACTATATTCTCGAAAATGTATTTTAGGACTCACATTAACGGGCCCAATAGGTACTGCAATTGCCACATTTCGTTGGTCTAATTGCACATCTAATTCATGCATTACATGGTCATTATAGGTAAAACTCAACCACTTTCCGTCTGGACTAAAAACATGGACATGAGTCCCCCCACGCAACGCTCCCACTAAATACGGAGGGGTAATACACATTGCATCAATTGGGTGAGCTACATTTAATTGATCTTCTTTAACATACACCCCTCTTCGATGGTGAAAGTCATATTGCCACTGTTCATCAGGGTACTCAGGGCCATGGATAAAAGCATATTGAGTTGGCAGTTGAGGACTTACCGTTACCACTCCAACATGAGCCCCATGACTTGCACGATAAACCTCAACGACTTGTAATGTTTTTACATGAATTTTTTCTATAGATAAACCTGTAAAAGAACTACCGCTCGGCCGTATATCATACGCTAACCACTGGCTGTCTGGAGTCCAGATATTAATATTCGTTAGTTGGTGGCTTCGTTCATCATGCGTTAAACGTGTTTCTTTATAGGGCAATTTATTATTCAATCTGTTATCCTTTGACATCATTTAATATCGCTATCGGATTACTTTAACTAATCTAGTTTAATCAATACTAGAAAATCTCAGTCGAGAAGTTTCATAAGTAATATTACCCTTTAGCAATAACCTTAATCTCGAACAAAACTACCATGTTATTAAGTGTACTTTATATTATTGGTATCACCGCAGAAGCCATGACTGGAGCACTTGCGGCTGGCAGACGAAAAATGGATGTCTTTGGCGTCATTATTATTGCGTCCGCGACGGCAATTGGTGGTGGTTCCGTCCGTGATATCTTACTTGGCCATTACCCCCTAGGTTGGGTGGAACATCCTGAGTATATCCTGACTGTTGCAGGCGCTGCGATTGTGACAATCTGGATAGCCCCTATGATGAAACATTTACGCCGATTATTCCTCATATTAGATGCTATCGGACTAATTGTATTTTCTATACTTGGCGCCCAAATAGCACTCGATATGCACTACAGCCCAATCATTGCAGCTATTGCAGCAGTGATTACTGGCGTTTTTGGTGGTGTGTTAAGAGACATGCTGTGTAACACAATCCCTTTAGTTTTCCAAAAAGAAGTCTATGCTGGCGTTTCTTTCGCTGCCGCTTGGATCTATATTGGCCTATTACAAACGCCTTTACCTAAAGATATCGTGGTTATTATCACACTCGTTGTTGGCTTGAGTGCAAGGCTAATAGCCATTCGTTATCGTCTCGGTTTGCCTATTTTTAATTACGAAAACCAAGATTAATCTAATCAATAAAAGAGTTTCAGCCATTAATGATTTACTATTGGTGGCTGAATCGCTTTCATGTCAGACAATATACGTAAAATAGATTCAATTTCTGGTTCCGCTAGCCAATTAGCTAATTTTTTCTTTTGCAGTTTCGTCAAATTTATACTGTTAACCCATGATGGGTCATACAACATACCTATGTCAGTCACTTTCCCTACTTGTAATTTAGTTAGTGGAATTGCGAGACCTTTTAACCAAAGCGAAATAGGTTGATCCTTTGCCATTTTCAGTTGCTTTACTAACATTTGATGTTTTTTACCTTTCGATAAATCGCTTTGCCATTGTTCTGACAACCAAGTTGTTAATCGAGTTAGGTTATGGTTTTCTACCCACTGGCGCCATGTAGCCTCACTTATTCCTCGCATACGTAGTTGTTTACCTAACCACGTTAACCTTGCGACAAACTGCTGTGAGCAAACTTCAGTATAAGTAAGACAACTGAGTGAGTGAAATTGCTTTAAGGTTGATGTCTCTGGATATTCGCGTTCCTCTCGTCGCCAAATAACGTCTTCAATCTTTGGACTTCCTAGCCCTGAAAGAGAGACAAGTATTTTATCTCCAACAAGTAAATCTCGTTTTTCCCATGATGATAATGATCCAGCATTTACCTTTGAAATAGTTTTCGAGTCAATATTGATGGGTGTTATGCTAGCTACAACACTAATTCTCCCGGTCCTTCCTATATTGAACTGAAGCTTAGTTACCTCTGATAGCACACTGCGTAATGGATATTTCCATGCAATCGCCCAACTATTTTGTTTTGATTGCCAGGCTAATGCTGCTGGCGCTGGAAAATTTTTAAGCACTATGCCATCTGTAGCAAATGGTAATTGCCCTTGATAATAGTATTCCCTTAGTTGCTTAGCTTGAATCTTATTTTCAATTTTATGGCTATATTGTTCAGCAAGCGGAAAACCTATCTCAGAAAGTAATGTTAACTGTGTTTTTGGATTAGCATCCCCCGCAGGCCATGCCCAAATAAAAATACCAATATTTTCTTCAAGGGCGGTTGGTTCATTTTTTCGCATTAACCACCCCGCAATCTTATTACGAGCGTTCACTCCCCCACTTTTAGCTTGAATATGTCCATTCATACGCCAAAATAATTCGCCTTGAAGGACTAACATGCCTGAATATTTGATTTGTTTGGGTATCGCAGGAATAAAATCTGCTTTTGCCCGCCACTCGATTCCTTCAACACTATTTCCTCGGCTAATCATGGAAATAAGCTTGCCATTTTTATAAACCAACGTTACTGCTACACCATCGACTTTAGGTTGTAGCCAGATATTTTTACGTGTTTCTATCCAGCTATAAACTTCTAATTCATTGAGTTTCTTTAACCCTGTATGAGGAATGGGATGCATAGTTAGCTGTGATTTTTCAGGTAATAGTACTTCTGGCAATTCTTCGGGGAGTTGCTGGCATCGTTGCAAAGAACGCCATAAATTAAATAGCTGGTCATAAGCTTCATCACTAATGGAACTGCTACCCGCCAAACGGTAAGCTTGGTTCCACAGTTGTAATTGTTTTCCTAACCGATGACTTTCCTGACTTATTATTTTACTATTTTGTTTTTCACACGGTTTATTAACGGCAATTTGCTGCGCTGCTTGAGCAACATTAATACACACCATTACCCCAACAATTAACCCACTTAGTCTATAAACTGACGCGAACCAATAACCATACAAAATATAAATCATAACTATTCCTTGTTATTACCAATCCATTAAGACATTACTCTTTTAAAGCATTTTCCCCTCAGTTGCTAAGCATCAAACAACTTCTCAAAGTCTTCATCCTCAAAAGAAGTTGTTTGCAAAAGGCTTCGCAAAACTAATGATGCTTTCATGAGTAATAAGTTAATTTCTCGAGCCCGTTCACAATTTAGTTACTAATCAAATTCATTTAATTAAAATTCATGATTTATTGATATCGCTGCATGTTGATGCAAGTCCGTGTATACTATGTCAGGTTTATCACCATCTTTTATGTTTAATCCTCGACTATTCAAGAAATCATCATGATACAAGGCACGTTATATATTGTTTCTGCCCCTAGTGGAGCAGGGAAATCAAGTCTGATTCAGGCTTTATTAAAAACACAACCATTGTATGACACACAGGTTTCCGTTTCTCATACAACTCGAACTGCACGTCCAGGAGAAGTCCATGGCGAGCACTATTTCTTTGTATCTGAAACTGATTTTTTACAAATGGTCGACAAAGGTGAATTCCTAGAGCATGCATGCGTTTTTGGGAATTATTATGGGACGTCCAAACCTATCATTGAAGATGTATTAAATAGTGGTGTTGATGTTTTTCTTGATATCGATTGGCAGGGAGCGCAGCAGATAAGAGCCAAAATGCCTGAGGCGCGTAGTATTTTCATTCTCCCACCATCAAAAGATGAACTTTATCGCAGACTGCGTGGTCGTGGGCAAGACAGCGATGAAGTTATTGAAAAACGCATGTCACAAGCAGTAGGTGAAATTGAACATTTCAACGAGTATGATTACCTTATTGTTAATGATGATTTCAATACCGCACTGAGCGATTTACAATCTATCATCCGTACTGAGCGTTTAAAATTAGGGCGTCAAGTTCAACGACATGATGCTTTAATCAGCAAATTACTAGCAGACTGAGAATAGTTTCAGTATCATATCAGGTCATTTTTTTATTTCTTTGGAGTAGCACATTTATGGCACGCGTAACTGTTCAAGACGCAGTAGAAAAAATTGGTAACCGCTTTGACCTCGTATTGGTTGCGGCACGTAGAGCTCGTCAGTTACAAACGGGTGGAAAAGACCCTTTAGTTCCTGAAGAAAATGATAAATACACTGTTATCGCATTACGTGAAGTAGAAGAAGGCTTAATCAACGGTCACATTTTAGATGTGCGTGAGCGCCAAGAACAGCAAGAGCAAGAAGCGGCTGAAATGCAAGCAGTTTCTGCAATCGCTGAAGGTCGTCGCTAATCACTAAGGTGGGTCTGCCTTGTATCTGTTTGAAAGCCTTAATTTAGTCATTCAAAAGTATCTTCCTAAAGAACAAATTGAATTACTAAGAAAAGCCTATGTTGTTGCTCGGGATGCCCATGAAGGACAGACCCGTTCAAGTGGTGAGCCTTATATTACTCACCCAGTTGCTGTTGCTTGTATTCTTGCTGAGATGCGTTTGGACCATGAAACACTAATGGCAGCGCTACTTCATGATGTGATTGAAGATACTCCAGCGACATTTCAAGATATAGAAGAATTGTTTGGTACCACCGTCGCCGGTCTCGTCGAAGGTGTATCCAAACTAGACAAGCTCAACTTTCGCGACAAAAAAGAAGCCCAAGCAGAAAACTTCCGCAAAATGATCATGGCGATGGTAAAAGATATCCGTGTCATTTTGATAAAACTGGCAGACCGCACTCACAACATGCGCACGTTAGGGTCACTTAGGCCCGATAAACGTCGGCGCATTGCACGTGAAACCCTTGAAATATATAGCCCGTTAGCCCACAGGCTAGGTATACACCACATCAAAACAGAGCTTGAAGAGCTGGGTTTTGAAGCGTTATATCCCAACCGTTATCGTGTTATTAAGGAAGTCGTCAAGGCTGCTCGCGGTAACCGAAAAGAGATGATCCAAAAAATTCTCTCGGAAATTGACGGTAGGCTAACCGAGGCAGGAGTTCCTTGTCGCGTAAGTGGCAGAGAAAAACACCTTTATTCCATCTATCGCAAAATGCACCAAAAAGAGCAACGTTTCCATTCCATTATGGATATCTATGCTTTTAGGGTAATTGTAAAAGATGTGGATACTTGCTACCGCGTTTTAGGCCAAATGCATAGTTTATACAAACCGCGTCCGGGGCGTATTAAAGACTATATTGCTATCCCTAAAGCCAACGGTTATCAATCGCTACATACCTCATTGATTGGGCCACATGGTGTTCCTGTCGAAGTGCAAATTCGCACAGAAGACATGGACCAAATGGCTGAGATGGGGGTTGCTGCGCATTGGGCCTATAAAGAGCAAGGTGAACAAGGTACAACGGCACAAGTTAGAGCTCAACGTTGGATGCAAAGTCTACTTGAGTTACAACAAAGTGCAGGTAGCTCGTTTGAATTTATTGAAAGCGTTAAATCGGATCTATTTCCGGATGAAATCTACGTTTTCACCCCAGAAGGCCGTATTGTTGAATTACCTACCGGTGCAACACCTGTTGACTTTGCCTACGCAGTACACACGGATATTGGTCATGCTTGCGTGGGCGCGCGCGTTGATCGCCAGCCTTACCCACTTTCGCAATCCCTTACGAGTGGCCAAACTGTCGAAATTATTACCGCGCCAGGCGCACGGCCAAATGCAGCATGGCTCAATTTTGTTGTCAGCTCAAAAGCGCGGGCCAAAATTCGCCAGTTATTGAAAAATTTAAAACGTGAAGATTCTATTAATTTAGGTCGCCGTTTACTCAACCATGCGCTAGGGGCAGGAAATAAACTCACTGATATCCCTCAAGCCAATATTGATGCGGAATTGGCACGCATGAAGCTGCACTCTATCGATGATTTGCTTGCTGAAATTGGGTTGGGTAATGCAATGAGTGTGGTTGTCGCACGTAACCTACAGAACAATCCACAAAATACACCTGAAGAACAAGTGTTAGTTGAAAGCCGGAATAAACTCTCTATCAAAGGTGCTGATGGTGTTTTAATCACCTTTGCAAAATGTTGTCGCCCTATTCCTGGTGACCCAATTGTTGCACATATTAGTCCTGGTAAAGGTCTCGTTATTCATCATGAATCCTGCCGCAACATTCGTGGTTATCAAAAAGAACCTGATAAATTTATGGCTGTTGAATGGGACAACGACACTGATACCGACTTTATCGCTGAAATTAAAGTGGATATGATTAATCACCAAGGTGCTTTAGCGAATTTAACTGCCGCCATTAATGACGCCAATTCAAGTATTCAAAGTATGAATACAGAAGAAAAAGATGGCCGTGTATATTGCGCTTTTATTCGCCTTACAACTAAAAACCGAGTTCAATTGGCAAATGTGATGCGGAAAATCCGTATTATGCCTGACGTTCTACGTGTTAGCCGAAACCGTAATTAACGACCATACGTAATTAATAACTATGAATGAACGCCGCTATCGCCGCATTTGCCAAATGATGGCGATGCGGCAACCTGACCTAACTCTCTGCCTCGAAGAAATTCATAAACCGCACAATGTTTCTGCGATTGTACGCAGTGCGGATGCCGTAGGGATCCATCAAATTCATGCTATTTGGCCGGACCAACAAGTCAAACTGTCCGTTTCTTCTGCTGCGGGGAGTAATAGCTGGGTTAAAATTATTTCACACACATCCACCGAAGAAGCAATTGCCCACATAAAATCACAAAATATGCAGGTTTTGGCGACTAACTTATCAGAACATGCCGTTGATTTTCGTGAAATTGATTATACTTTGCCAACTTGTATTATGATGGGGCAAGAAAAAACAGGGATTTCACAACAAGCCCTCGCACTGGCTGATAAACACATTATCATTCCAATGGCTGGCATGGTGCAATCTTTGAACGTTTCCGTTGCTTCTGCACTGATTTTATATGAAGCCCAACGGCAACGGCAGCAGGCGGGTATGTACAAGCGTGACCATTGCTTACTCTCACCAGATGAACAACAAACTTGGTTATTTGAAGGAGGTTACCCTGTACTGGCTGAAGTTGCTAAACGTAAGGGACTTCCTCGCCCATTTATCAATAACCAAGGGCAAATTGAAGCTGATGACTCGTGGTGGGCACAAATGCAATTAACCGAAAAAATGAAAAGACGGCAGTTTGGTTAAATAAAAGGAAATAACATGAATAATGGGCTACTTGATACCATTTCACTGACTTCATTGCACGGAATTGGAGCAAGCCAGTCAGAAAAAATGCGTAAAATCGGTTTGAACACCGTTCAAGACCTTCTTCTTCATTTCCCATTACGCTATGAAGACCACACCCGTCTATATCAAATAAAAGATCTCCTCCCCGGTACGACCGCAACAATTACCGGTGAAATACTGCAAACTAAAGTGGTATTCGGCCGCAAAAGAATGATGACCTGCTTGATTTCCGATGGCACAGGTAACCTCACCTTACGTTTTTTTAATTTTTCAGCTGCAATGAAGAATAACTTAGCAGAAGGAAAACAGGTCACCGCCTATGGGGAAGTTCGCAGAGGAAATACAGGGCCAGAAATCATTCACCCCGAATATAAAGTCTCCCAAGACACCAGCAATATCAGCTTACAAGAGAACTTAACACCTGTTTACCCAACCACGGAAGGTGTTCGTCAGGCCACTTTACGCAAGGTAATGGAACAAGCGCTAAGGTTACTTGATAGCGGAAAAATAAAAGAATTGCTTCCAGAAGAGCTTAGCCGTGGAATGATAAGCCTACCAGATGCCATTCGCTTATTACACAATCCACCACCGAATGTCGCTTTGATTGAACTGGAGAAAGGGCACCATCCTGCCCAGAAACGGCTTATACTCGAAGAGCTTTTAGCACATCACCTCAGTATGCTAGCCATCCGTGCAGGCAACGAACGCCTATATGCCGAGCCGTTAACAACAAGTGGTCAATTAAAATCACAGTTACTCGCACAATTACCTTTCTCGCCAACAAATGCACAAAACCGTGTTGTTAGCGAAATTGAAGCAGACCTCGCCAAAGATGCCCCTATGATGCGTTTGATTCAAGGGGATGTAGGGTCAGGAAAAACGCTTGTTGCAGCCTTAGCGGCCGTTTGTGCCATCGAGAATGGCAAACAAGTAGCTTTGATGGCTCCCACCGAAATTCTTGCAGAGCAACATGCCAATACATTCAAACAATGGTTAGAGCCTTTAGGCATTAAAGTGGGTTGGCTAGCGGGCAAACAGAAGGGTAAGGCACGTCAGGCTCAGCAAGATGCCATCGCAAGTGGAGAAGTTGCGATGGTTGTTGGAACACACGCTATTTTCCAAGAGCAAGTGAGCTTTAAAGCGCTGGGGCTTGTTATCATTGATGAACAACATCGCTTTGGCGTTCATCAGCGGCTCGCTCTGCGTGAGAAAGGTGAGCAGCAAGGGTACCACCCTCATCAATTGATCATGACCGCTACGCCAATCCCACGGACACTGGCGATGACAGCGTATGCAGACTTAGATACCTCTGTCATCGATGAGCTTCCTCCGGGCCGTACGCCTGTCACTACTGTCGCCATCCCAGACACTCGCCGTAACGATATTATTGAACGCGTTCGCCAAGCCTGTATTGAAGAAGGTCGCCAAGCCTATTGGGTCTGTACACTCATTGAAGACTCTGAATTATTAGAAGCACAAGCGGCTCAAGTGACCAGCGAAGAACTCGCACTGGCACTACCTGAATTAAAAGTAGGCTTAGTCCACGGGCGAATGAAACCTGCTGAAAAACAAAGCATTATGGCGGCTTTTAAAAGGAATGAAATTCAACTGCTTGTGGCTACAACGGTCATTGAGGTCGGTGTTGATGTGCCTAATGCCAGTTTGATGATCATTGATAACCCTGAGCGCCTTGGTTTAGCTCAATTGCACCAATTGAGAGGGCGAGTTGGCCGTGGAGCTATCGCATCTCACTGCGTATTATTATATAAGACACCGCTAACCCACACCGCTAAACAACGGCTACAAGTGTTGCGGGACAGCAATGATGGCTTTGTTATCGCACAAAAAGATCTCGAAATTCGCGGGCCTGGGGAATTATTAGGCACTAGACAAACAGGAAATGCAGAATTTAAGGTCGCTGATTTGTTACGTGACCAATATATGTTGCCAGAAGTGCAACGCCTCGCTCGCCATATTCAACAAAACTACCCAGAAAATGCACAACAACTTATTGAGCGCTGGTTACCTGAGCGAGAACAATACAGCCACGCTTAAGTTTTATATCTTCTTTTTATCCATTCCTTAAAATGAAAATTGCCGTGAATATTTTCACGGCAATACCTGCTTAACTTGATTTATTATTAAATAAAAACTATCCCGCAATAGTTGGGAATAGTGGCAACATTAAATACAATTTAATGACTATCGCATTAACAATATCAATGAAGAATGCCCCAACCATTGGGACCACAAGGAACGCAAGGTGAGATGGACCCAACCTATCCGTTACCGCTTGCATATTCGCAATCGCTGTTGGCGTAGCCCCAAGACCGAAACCACAATGC
Source organism: Providencia sp. PROV150 (assembly GCF_028481025.1). Classification (NCBI taxonomy): domain Bacteria; kingdom Pseudomonadati; phylum Pseudomonadota; class Gammaproteobacteria; order Enterobacterales; family Morganellaceae; genus Providencia; species Providencia sp. PROV150. The sequence continues at coordinate 72,871 of NZ_JAMPPJ010000013.1, forward strand.
CCCGCAGCTAAAATAGCGGCATCATAGTTTTTCCCCATCACACGGAAGGTAACAAAAATTGCATACCCTGCCATTACACAAGCTTGTACAGCAAGAATGATGATCATTGGAATGGCCAGTGATGCTAATTCCCAGAGCTTCAAGCTCATTAAAGCCATCGCTAAGAATAATGATAGGCTCACGTTACCCATAACAGAAACGGCGCGGTCAAACACTCGGTAAAAACCAAGCAGTGATAGGCTATTGCTTAAAATAACACCAACAAACAGTACACATACAAATTTAGGCAGTGCAAAAGGAGTATCGGCTAATTCACCTGCAATATAACTTCCTATCAGCAAACAGATAGCAATCAATGCAATAGTTTCAATTAAAACCATTGACGTGATCATGCGCCCTGATTGAGGCTTCTCAAATGCAGTTGGCACATCTTTATCATCTTCTGCCGTTCCTGGCGTTGGAATATTACGTGTTAGAAAACGTGCAACAGGTCCGCCAATTAAGCCACCAAGAACGAGTCCAAATGTAGCACACGCCATTGCAACTTCTGTTGCACTTTGGAAACCATAATTTTCAGTGAAAATTTTACCCCATGCCGCACCAGTACCATGGCCGCCAGATAAGGTAATTGAGCCAGCTAACAGCCCCATTAAAGGGTCTAGCCCCAATAATTCAGCAAGGGCAATCCCCACTGTGTTTTGGACTAGCAATAAGCCTACAACCACAAAAATAAATATAAACAATGCCTTACCACCAGCTTTCAAGCTAGCAAGGTTGGCATTAAGACCAATTGTGGCAAAGAATGCCAGCATCATAGGTTCTTGCAGTGATAAGTCAAAAGAAAGGCTCCAGTCAAATAATTGTTTAAGCAATAAAAGACTAAAAGCAACTAACAACCCACCCGCAACAGGTTCAGGGATGGTATATTTTTCAAGAAAAGGGACTGATTTTACCAGTTTACGCCCAAGCAATAATACTAAGGTAGCAGCTACCAGTGTACCGTAGACATCGAGATGATACATTCACGTACCTCGTCTGTTGTTAAAATTATCAAAAACTAGTTAGACGTTAATTTCTTCCTTAAAACGCCAAAAGCAGGTTGTAGGATTAGAAAAAAAAACTGTTATAAATACAAGTTAAAATATATATAAATGTGACGACACTATTTAACTAATGAATATATTTTTTAAAAGCAAACGATTGCTTTTTAATTTCGACACATTACAATGCGTTTTTTGTTGGCGAGAAATGAAGGCAATGAATACTGCGACGTCTGAAAAGCAAACTACTGAAGCGACCATACACACGCAAAGCGAACTTATTTACAAATTAGAAGACCGTCCACCGCTGCCGCAAGCTTTGTTTGCTGCCGGGCAACATCTTCTGGCGATGTTTGTCGCTGTTATTACCCCAGCGATGCTGATTTGTCAGGCTCTGGGGCTGCCAGCTCACGATACTCAGCGCATCATTAGTATGTCTTTATTTGCCTCCGGTATTGCTTCTTTAATTCAAATTCGTGCATGGGGCCCTATTGGCTCAGGCCTACTTTCGATTCAAGGAACCAGTTTTAACTTTGTTGCACCGTTAATCATGGGAGGTGTTGCACTCAAGCAAGGTGGGGCTGATATCCCATCCATGATGGCAGCTTTGTTTGGTACTTTACTCGTAGCCGCATTAACCGAAGTGATTCTTTCACGTTTTCTACATCTAGCCCGTCGAGTCATTACACCACTGGTTTCTGGTGTCGTTGTCATGATCATCGGCTTATCTTTAATTCAAGTCGGCTTGACCTCCATTGGTGGTGGTTATGGTGCGATTAGCGATAATACCTTCGGTTCACCAGATTACCTGATTTTGGCTGGGGTTGTTTTAGCGGTTATTATTTTACTTAATCGGCAGAAAAACCCTTACTTACGTGTCGCATCTTTAGTTATTGCCATGGCCGTTGGTTATATTGCAGCTTGGTGGATGGACATGTTGCCAAATGCGCAACCAATGGAAGCCAATCAGCCAATTATTACTGTTCCTGAGCCTTTCTATTATGGCTTATCCTTCGACTGGAACCTGTTGATCCCATTAATTCTCATTTTCATGGTGACTTCCTTAGAAACGATAGGTGACATTACCGCCACTTCTGATGTATCAGAACAACCCGTTCGTGGCCCTTTATATATGAAACGAATCAAAGGTGGCGTACTTGCCAATGGTTTGAACTCGATGGTCTCAGCGGTATTTAATACTTTCCCTAACTCTTGTTTTGGGCAGAACAACGGTGTTATCCAATTAACAGGGGTGGCAAGTCGCTATGTCGGTTACATTGTTGCTTTAATGTTAGTGTTATTAGGGCTATTCCCTGCGGTTGCAGGCTTTGTACAACAAATCCCTGAGCCCGTATTAGGCGGAGCAACCATTGTGATGTTTGGTACCATTGCCGCTTCAGGAGTGCGTATCGTGTCTCGTGAGCCACTCAATCGCCGCGCCATCATGATTATAGCCCTTTCTCTCGCCGTGGGTATGGGTGTGTCACAGCAACCCTTGATTTTGCAATTCGCGCCTGACTGGTTAAAAACATTATTTTCTTCAGGTATTGCTGCGGGTGGTTTAACTGCAATTGTTCTGAATTTAGTCTTCCCTCTCGAAAAATAACCTTTCATTCTAGCCGCCAGTGTTGAACACTCTGGCGGTTTTTCTGTATGCTATCCTTAAATTGTCGTTATATTAGACGGTTTCTTCCTGTGTCTATTCGTTCACAAACCAAAGGAGCAGTAAACTGTGAAATGGTTAATCAAATTTACTACCTATGCACTTTTGTTACTGCTGCTATTGTTTATTTTTACTTATATCGGGCTACAAACCCGTTGGGGCGCATCCTACTCCAGTCAATTTTTAAGTAAATTTACCGATTACGATATTGATGTGGGAATTATGGGGCATGAGTTTTCTAACCCCGGTGAGTTCATCTTCCAAGATGTTAAGTTAACGGCTAAAAACAGTGACCTATCTTTAGATTCACGGCAAGTCGTGGTTGATGTTAATTGGCTAAACCTATTTAGTGGCACCGCAATAAAACGTTTGGTTATCACTCAAGGGACATTATCTACAACAGTCTCACCAAACACGGTGTTGTTCCCTATTTCCGCGACTATTTTGCAATTTGAAAATAGCCAGATTACGCTTAAAAAAGGCAATGATACGGTACAAGTCGCCGGCTTTACGGGAGGAATGACCCCTTGGAAACCCACCGAAAACACTCCTTTTGGTTACGGTGATTTTCGATTTACCTCTAACCAATTAAAATTCAATGACCTTGCATTCAAGAATATTGCCATTACTGGTAAATTACAGCAGCAAGGAACAGAAATAAGCCAAGCCAGTGCCTACTTAAATAATGGCTATATTGCGGGCACTGGGAAGGTACTTAATGATGGCTCTATCATGGTTGACTCCCTCACCATGAATAAAGTTGGCTGGGAAAATAATGTTGATTTCGATTCACTATTTGATGCAATAACGAGTGATAAATCACTACAAGTCAAAAAAGTAGAACTAACCAATGTTGATATTCAAGGTAAAGATTGGGCACTTTCTGGCTTAAGCACCGAAATTGACCAACTCAGCTTCGTTAGAGGCAGCTGGACTAGCCCTAAAAGCAGCATTAGCTTTAATGTCGACCAATTCGTCGTGAAAGACCAGCAGCTGAGTACCTTAATTGGAGAGCTGAATATTAACGGTGATAACCTCAATATCAGCAAGTTATCAGGTTACTATAATAAAGGCATTTTTAACCTCAGTGGGTCTTGGCAACGCAATAATCAAGTACTCACTATCGATGAAGGTAAACTTGCGGGTATCTTATATACCTTACCTGAAAATTGGTTGTCCTTCTTCGCGCAACCAACGCCAGCGTGGTTGTCCGGTTTAAATATTAAGAAATTCACCCTTTCCCAATCACTTTTGATGAATATCCAGCCGCAATTTCCTTTCGAGTTGACGGCATTAAGCGGTAATATTGAAAATGTTGATTTAATCAAACAGAAACAATGGGGAATTTGGAGTGGTAAAGCGACATTCAATGCAGATAGCGGCACAATCAACCAAGTTATAGTGCGCCGTCCATTTGTCGAAATACGCCAAAGTGGTAAATCCTCGGCGGCAGCGAGCTTAACGGTCAGTACTGATAAAGGTATCAGTAAAATTGGCTTGCTGGTAAAACAAGAGCCCAAAAAAGTCCCCTTCTTACTCAGGGCATCAGGTTCTAATATTGACCTCGTCGATTTAAACCAATGGGGTTGGGCAGGCTTCCCAGCTCAAGTTATCGGTGACTTTGATGCGACATTACAAGGGGACTTACTCGCCCCATCAGTGGCAAAAAGTTTGAATGGGGAATTGATGGCCATACCATTGCAAGGTAAACGCCTATTCCGTACCGTTGTTAACGGGGTTGTCACTTCTTCAGTAGAGTCCGAAGCCGATTTACAGCCTACCGAGCCTTCTTTGGTAGAGCCGCTCCCCGCTCTTAGCAATCCATAGAAACTATCAATCCATAGAAATACAAAAGGCAGGTCAATCATACCTGCCTTTATCTTTTAATTTTCAATAAACAACGTTACTTTGCGGGCTCTACAGGTAACACCATATAGACACCACTGAATACAGCGCCCACTTTACCATCGGGGTTACTGACTTCGACTTTCAGTTTTACTCGCGCTTTGCTACCCCGAGCTAAACGGTCAAGGTCACCGCTCATATTAGCTAAGTCCGCAGTTGCTGTAGGCCTGCCACTTACAGGTTTACCATAACGAATACTGGCATCGACCAATACAATATCGCCACCAAGCTGGTGTTCTTGCATTAACAGCCAAATCAGCCCCCATCCTGTCAGTGTGGCTAATGAAAATTGGCTCCCTGCAAAAATCGTTTCATGGGGGTTTTGATTGCCCGCCTCCGGCATGGTAGTAATAAAACGAGTCCCCGTGTATTGGTCGATTCGGACACCCATTTTTTCGCTTAATGGAATATACTTATACCAAGCTTGTTGTAACTCACCACACCAGTCTGGACGATGTAGAATTTGGTCTAATGTCTCAATGGGTTTGATCATCAAGTAATGGCGCACAGGTGTTTTTAACTGCCCAGCAACTTGCCCACGGTTCTCAAAGCCCATTTTATCGAAAAAGGGTACTGCTTCTTCACGAACACTGGATACGATGCGTTTGACGCCTTCTTGGCGTGCAACGGACTCTAGGGCCATGATAATCAATTTACCGAGTCCTTTACCTTGCATGGCAGGGTTAACGGCTAAAAAACGGATTGCTCCCTCGTTGTCAGCATTGATATATAAGCGACCAATGGCAAGAATACGGTTTTTATCATCCACGACCATTTGATGGTGTGCGGTTAAATCATAACCATCTTTTTCTGAACCTAGGGGTTGATTAAACGGTTTTCGCAACATTTCCCAGCGAAAATGGTAGTAAGTTGCAAATTCAATATCATCTTTCGGTGTACGTAAATGGTACATCGCTTCCCCCTTTAAAAATGAACTCACACTTGTAGCCAGAAGGTAACAGGGCCATCATTGGTTAAATTCACTTGCATGTCAGCGGCAAACTCACCGGTTTGTGTTTCAACCCCTTGTTGGCGGCTCTGTTCAACGAAGTATTGGTACAAAGCATCCGCTCTTTCAGGCTCTGCTCCCCCTGAAAAGCTAGGCCGCATACCTTTTTTAGTGTCAGCTGCTAAAGTAAATTGAGAAACGACCAAAAGGCTGCCTCCCGCCTGTTGAACATTGAGATTCATTTTCCCTTGTTCATCACTAAAAATACGGTAGCCCAGTACTTTTTCACACAAACGTTTGGCTTTCTGCTCATCATCATCTTTTTCAACGCCAAGCAAAACCAACAACCCAGCATTTATTTGCCCTACTATTTTCTGATCAACAGCCACACTCGCATGAGTGACTCTTTGGATTAATGCAATCATGATGACTCTTTACAAAAAGATGGAGCAACGTTAGCCGTTGCCCCACTATAAAATCAGGATGTTATTCAACTTCTGCACTAAAATCGTAAGTGCGAAAATATTCAGGAATGGTGTCTTTATCCACAACATGAATACTACGAATACCAAGGGATTCTGCGGCTTTTACATTTTCTTCGACATCATCAAAGAAAATAGCATCTGCAGCATCAAACTCTTCTGATTGCAGTACATATTTGTAGATTTCAGGATCAGGCTTACGCATGCCTAAATCTTGGGACAGATATAGGAAATCGGAGGAGGCTGCAATTTCTGGGTAGTGTGCTGGCCAGTAGTCTAGATGTAGACGGTTGGTATTCGATAAAACCACCACTCGGTGCCCTTGCTCACGCAGGCGTTCCATAATATCAATGACTTCAGGTCTTAACGAAATAAAAATAGCGTGCCAGCCTTCAGCAAAGTCTTCAAAGCTTAGAGTGATGTCCATTTCTTCACAAAGCAGCTCAGCAAACTCGATGTCTGAAATTTTTCCACACTCATGTAATTGAAAGATATTACCAAAAGTAAACCGTGATTTGATCTCTTCACTTGGTGTACCACTGAGTTCAGACCATTTATCAAATACACGATTAAAGTCGATATCAATAATCACATTACCCATATCGAAGATATACAGCATAAATTTTCCTCATTGTTATTCACTAAATTTACTTTAATCATTATTCACGCAACTGAACAGCCCTAATTAGTGATAATTCACGTTATTTTGTCAATTTATCGATTAAGCAATCCACACTTAGCGCAATTAATGAACAACAAACCAGACGATTTGTTCCATTAATGAGAAAACGCTTTTTATCCCAAAGGTGCTATTTCACACAGCACTATCGGTTTTTGATACTAAATGTTAAGTCCCTCCATACGCTTTTTGCATAATAGTTTTTACGTAGCAAGCCATGCCACAAGCAATGTGAGCTGATATCTATCCGATATCAGTAATAAATAAATCTTAAAATATAAAAGTCATACTATGAAAATAGATAAAACAATCTCTTGGCCGATTGCTATTCTGTGGGGAAGCTTATTTTTAATTCCATTATTTAATACTATCCCTCTGGATTTTAATATCGACCTTACAACAAAAATTATTGAACATTTTCAATCTATTATTCTAATTATCAGTGCCATTTTCACTTGGTTTTATATGAAACCATTACAGCAAAAAAATCAGGGAATGAAATTATTTTGGGTGTGGGCAACTATCTGGTGGGTAACATTATTTGGCAGAGGAATAAATTGGGGGCGTGAATTTTTTCCTAATCTGGATCACTCTTACTTCAGGCTAATTTCTATCATCTTGATTGGCAGTTTAGTTTTGATGCTATTTGCTTCTTCATTAAGAAAAAGTATTATTTTTCACCTAAAAAACACAGCTATTCCACTTTGGAGCCTACTACTGACCCTGTGCGCTTTTGTGATTTCAGATAGTGTTGAACACCATAGATTTCTCAGTTCAGTTTTCCTATATCATTCTGAACTACAAAGCCTTATCGAAGAATTATACGAAATCCCTTTAATTATCGGACTGTTTATTTCGTCGCTGTATTTTATGAAAAAAGACAAGACATTATAAACCTTATAAATAAGTAAGGCGCCTTTCGGCGCCTTACTGGATAACTACAATGACGTAATCAACAACATCACGTAACGATAATTAGTCTTCTTTAGAACGGTTTGCACGACGGCGATCGTTCTCAGTCAAGTGGCGTTTACGCAGACGGATAGACTGCGGAGTCACTTCAACTAACTCGTCATCATCAATGAACTCTAGTGCTTGTTCCAGAGTCATTTTAATTGGTGGTGACAGTGTTGTTGCTTCATCAGTACCTGACGCACGCATGTTAGTCAGTTTTTTACCCGTTAAGCAGTTAACGGTTAAGTCGTTAGAACGTGAGTGAATACCGATGATTTGACCTTCATACACTTCAGCACCGTGACCTAAGAACAGCTTACCGCGGTCTTGCAGGCTGTATAGCGCATAAGCAACTGCTTTACCTTGACCATTGGAGATCAGAACACCGTTTTGGCGGCCGCCGATTTCGCCTGGGCGAACATCATCGTAATGACTGAATGTTGAATACAGTAAACCAGTACCTGATGTCATTGTCATGAATTCAGTACGGAAGCCAATCAGACCACGGCTTGGGATCACGTAGTCAAGACGTACGCGGCCTTTACCGTCTGGCATCATGTCGCGCAGGTCACCTTTACGCTCACCTAAAGCTTTCATGATGTCGCCTTGGTGCTGTTCTTCAACGTCTAAAGTCACTTGTTCGAATGGCTCTTGTTTACGGCCATCGATTTCACGAATGATAACTTTTGGACGCGATACTGCTAATTCGAAACCTTCACGACGCATGTTTTCAATCAGAACAGATAAGTGAAGCTCACCACGACCAGAAACACGGAATGCGTCTGGATCTTGAGTTTCTTCAACACGCAGTGCAACGTTGTGAACCAATTCTTTATTCAAGCGGTCAAGGATCTGACGTGAAGTCACGAACTTACCTTCTTTACCGCAGAATGGTGAGGTATTAACACAATAGAACATGCTAACTGTTGGCTCATCAACCGCTAACGCAGGCAATGCTTCAACGCTACCGACTTGGCAAATGGTGTCAGAAATGTTCAGTTCACCTAAACCTGTCAGAGCAACGATATCACCCGCTTCAGCTTGTTGTGAATCAATACGCTCTAAACCTAAGTGAGTCAGAACTTTACCAATTTTACCGTTACGAGTTTTACCTTCGCTATCGATAACTGTTACTTGTTGGTTAGGCTTAACAACACCACGTTTGATACGGCCGATACCGATAACACCTAAATAGCTGTTGTAATCCAATTGCGAAACTTGCATTTGGAATGGACCGTCGATATCCACTGCTGGTGGTGCAACATGTTCCACAATCGCTTCATACAGTGGAGTCATGTCTTCAGCCATGTTTTCGTGGTCAAGGCCTGCGATACCGTTTAATGCAGATGCATAAACAATAGGGAAATCGAGTTGCTCATCCGTTGCACCTAAGTTCACGAATAAGTCGAATACTTGATCAACAACCCAATCAGGGCGTGCGCCTGGGCGGTCAACTTTATTGATAACAACAATAGGACGTAAACCGTGGTCGAACGCTTTTTGCGTTACGAAACGAGTTTGTGGCATTGGGCCATCCATCGCATCAACAACCAGCAGTACGCAGTCAACCATAGACATAACGCGCTCAACCTCACCACCGAAATCGGCGTGACCTGGGGTGTCTACGATATTGATATGATAACCATTCCATTGGATAGCGGTATTTTTAGCAAGGATAGTAATACCACGCTCTTTCTCCAAGTCATTGGAGTCCATAACACGCTCATCAACAGTTTCACGTTCACCGAACGTGCCTGATTGCTGCAATAATTTACCAACCAGTGTGGTCTTGCCATGGTCAACGTGAGCGATGATGGCGATGTTTCTTAAATTTTGAATTGACAAGGATTTTTACCGTTTAATTGACAGGAAAGGAATATGCTTACTGAGCCGTTATTCACACCCAAAGCATACTTTCTACGTTAATTTGCTGTTATTTTACACGTTTTTCCGCACAAGTGGAATAAATGTGAAACCCATCACTGTATAAAAAGTTTTTAGCGAAAAAACATTCAGTTGCGTAACAGTGCCAGATTCCCTCACAAAATAATGAGCATCATCTCTGCGAAACCACGAAGTGACAGAATAATACGCTAAAAACTTAATATTCGCAGCCCAAAAAAAGAACAAAAAATAGACTTTCTTTCTTAACTGCCAGTTTAAATATCTTTTTGCATTATTTAGATATATCTAAATTGACTAATTAGATATATCTAAATATAGTAAAACCATAAAATAAATTCGATATATCTAAAGTTACAAACTAAGGAGTAACTATATGCTAATTAAATCTTGTCGTCATGTATATTATGCACGCCATGATGAAAATCAACATGGCCACCGCGGTGGATGTTGTCACAATGAAGACCGTCATAGTCATGGACACGACGAGCACTGCCACGGCGAAGGCCGTCATGGTCATGGGTACGGTGAACGCTGCCACGGTGAAGGCCGTCATGGTCATGGGCACGGTGAACGCTGCCACGGCGAAGGCCGTCATGGTCATGGGCACGGTGAACGCTGCCACGGCGAAGGCCGTCATGGTCGAGGCCATGGTGATGACAACCAAAGAGGCCGTGGAAGAGGTAAAGGCCTTCGTCGTTTATTCGACCATGGCGATCTTCATATTATGGTACTCTCGTTAGTCGCTAAAAAACCAAGCTATGGCTACGAAATTATCAAAGATATTCAAGAAGCCTCAAATGGCTTGTATGTTCCTAGCCCGGGGGTTATTTACCCAACGCTAACACTGCTTGAAGAACAAGGTTTCTTGGAGTCTCAGATTGTTGAACGCAATCGCAAAAGTTTTACGATTACACCTGAAGGCTCTGCCCATCTAGCTCAAAATAAAGAAATTGAAGCGGTTATTGCTCGTAAGCTGGCAAAAGCACGTGATATGCAACAAGGCAGTAATTTAGCAGAAGACATTGAGGTGGCAGTCAGTCGCTTTAAAGCTTTATTACGTCACAAAATGGTTTTAAAACAACTAAATGAAGAGCAAACTCGCCAAATTGCCTCAATCATCAATGATGCAGTAAAACAGATTGAAGAAGTGAATACGTTATTAACCAATAGCGATGATGAATAATGCAAGAGGCCCATATTCTTTGTTATATGGGCTTTCTTTATATATACGAGTTCTACTCCTCTCGCACATCAGAATAAATAACATGAAATTTTCTGTTTATGGTATATATTATAAAAAATTTAGCCTTTGGAATAATAATAACATTTATGAACAATTCAAAAAAAATTTTTTTTGTTTCATCTATCGCAATTATAACGGGACTATCGCTCATTAGTTGCAAAATTAAAAGCGATAACATTTTATCTTACTCTACAAATAATTCATCTTTTCAATTAGATAAAGAGTGTATCGAATCATATCAGGATGAATCAAAAAATAATGAACATACTGTTTTTATAACGCTTAGCAATACAAATAATTGCCGACCTAAATTATATGAGTTTCTAACAAAAAATAAAAATGAAAAAATGAATGTTTATTTTAACAACGTTCTTATTCAAAAAGATATTCATTTAGGAAACATCCATTCATTAGATGATGGTTTTTATCAAAATCTAAATAATCAATCTAATTTAGATTTATTTAAATCTTTGATGAATAATTAAAGTTAGCATGAAGCAACTTTTATATTTAGTACCTGACCTCTATCGTCAGCCCGACTGGATGGCTCTTAAACCTAATTCGGTCTTGTCCTGCCCCATTATTTCCATTAATTCTATATGAGCCTGGCCCCATAGTGTGAATGGTTCTATCACCTGAATTGGTTACATATTGTATTTCAGCATCAAATGTTGATTGCAGACTTGATACTGCATTAAATGAAACAGTATAAGCGCTATTCCCTACGTGCGTATGGAGATTAACCTACGGTCCCCATACTAGTGGTGGTGCCCAACCTTGAGATCTTGCCATATATTTATTCCCCCATTAACTATGTCGTCACTTTTTCACATGAGTATTATGTAAAGTGCAAAAAATATATTTAGATTCAACTCAAAATGTTGCTCAAATATATCTTTATTAATACTGACATAAGCAAAGAACATAAAATATTACATTTATTATGAATGCATGACATAAATGATCCGCGTTTAAATTAGCACCAAAATAGTGCAAACATCCAACAAGAAGCACCAAAATAGTGCAATTCATGCCTATTTTTAACTCAATCGATTGACATTCCTTCGTAACAATCAGTATTTACTATAATTAAAAAGTTGGCACGCTTTTCGCTTATCTATTTATAGAGCGCGTGCTACCTATTTATATATGACTAACACGCCAGACAAACAACAAACATATTATCAATATGATAGCCTGTGATTTGTTGATTAGACCCGACCAGGAGAGCCGAGATGTCCGCTGAACATGTTTTATCGTTAATTAAAGAGCACAATGTTAGATTTATTGATCTGCGTTTTACCGACACTAAAGGTAAAGAGCAACACATCACTATCCCTGCTCATCAAGTTGACGAAGACTTCTTTGAAGAAGGCCAGATGTTTGATGGTTCATCTATTGGTGGCTGGAAAGGCATCAATGAGTCAGACATGGTATTAATGCCAGACCCATCAACTGCAATGTTAGACCCGTTCTTTGCCGATATCACGTTGATCATTCGCTGCGATATTTTAGAGCCGGGCACGATGCAAGGTTATGACAGAGATCCACGTTCAATTTCAAAACGTGCGGAAGATTTTCTGCGCTCAAGTGGAATTGCCGATATCGTCCTGTTTGGGCCAGAACCTGAATTTTTCGTTTTTGATGACATTCGTTTTGGCAACAACATGCATGGTAGTTACTACCATATCGATGATATCGAAGCGGCATGGAATACGGGAACCAAATACGAAGGTGGTAATAAAGGCCATCGCCCTGCAGTAAAAGGCGGTTATTTCCCAGTTCCACCGGTTGATTCATCACAAGACCTACGTTCAGCCATGTGTACCACAATGGAAGAGATGGGCTTAGTTGTTGAAGCTCACCACCATGAAGTGGCGACAGCTGGCCAAAACGAGGTTGCGACCCGCTTTAATACTATGACGAAAAAAGCGGATGAAACTCAAATTTATAAATATGTTGTTCACAATGTTGCACATGCCTACGGTAAAACAGCCACCTTTATGCCTAAACCTTTAGTGGGCGATAACGGCTCTGGTATGCACTGCCATATGTCTTTATCTAAAGGTGGCGTTAACCTGTTTGCAGGTGACAAATATGGCGGTTTATCCGAAATGGCGCTGTACTACATCGGTGGTATTATTAAACATGCACGTGCACTGAACGCATTTACTAACCCAACAACTAACTCATACAAACGCTTAGTTCCGGGCTTTGAAGCACCTGTAATGTTGGCATATTCTGCACGTAACCGCTCTGCTTCGATTCGTATTCCAGTCGTTGCGAGCACTAAAGCACGCCGTATTGAAGTTCGCTTCCCAGACCCAGCAGCTAACCCATATTTAGCGTTTGCGGCTCAGTTAATGGCAGGCCTTGATGGCATCATTAACAAGATCCACCCTGGTGATGCGATGGACAAAAATTTATATGACTTACCACCAGAAGAAGCCAAAGAAATTCCAACAGTTTCTGGCTCTTTAGACGAAGCATTAGCGGAATTAGATAAAGACCGTGAATTCTTAACCCGTGGTGGCGTATTCACTAATGATGCTATCGATGCATATATCGAATTAACCCGTGCCGACATCCAACGTGTTCGTATGGCGCCACACCCTCTCGAATTTGAAATGTACTACAGTGTGTAACACGCCGTTCCACTGTTAGTCTTTGTTGCCGTGAAGCACTTGCCCCATCTTTTGATGGGGCCTTTTATCTCTAACGTATTTACGCAACAAAAATCAAATATCGGTTGTTTGGTCTATCAGGTATAATGCACCAAAATAGTGCAGGAGCAACATTACATGAAAACCGAACATTTGCCAGCACCGGAACATATTCTCGACTCACTCATTAATAGCGTGCTAATTTTGGATTACGACTTGGTTATCCATTACGCCAACCATGCTGCACTCCAGATCTTAACCCAAAGCCAGCGCAAGCTATACGGTACGCCACTGCCACTATTATTCAGTTATTGTTCGCTCAATGATGAACTCATGCTCAATAGCTTAAAAGATGGCCATAGTTTTACCGAGAACGAAGTCACCTTAGTATTTAACAACCATTCCCACGTGATGTCGTTCAGTGCACAGCCTTTTTCAGAGCAATTTATTTTAGTTGAGCTTTCACAATTAGATAGCCAACGGCGTTTGAGCCAAGAACTCGCACAGAATGCCCAGCAATTGGCTGCCCGCGAACTGATCCGTGGACTTGCTCACGAAATCAAAAACCCTCTCGGAGGTTTGCGAGGCGCTGCGCAATTGCTATCTAAAGCGTTGCCTGACCCACAATTAAATGAATATACTCAAGTGATTATCGAACAGGCCGACCGCTTGCGAGCATTGGTTGATCGGCTGCTTGGTCCACAATATCCAGGGCCAAAAACACAGCAAAGTATTCATCATATTATGGAAAATGTAACGCGGTTGGTGTCATTAGAAAAGCCCGATAATGTGACACTAATTCGTGACTATGACCCAAGCCTGCCCGAATTAGAGTATTACCCAGACCAAATCGAGCAAGTGCTGCTAAATATCACCCGAAACGCCTTACAAGCCCTCGCCGAAACGGGAGGCTATATCACTTTGCGTACACGAACGGCTTTTCAAGTCACACTACAAGGTGAACGTTATCGATTAGCTGCACGTATTGATATTGAAGATAACGGTCCGGGTATTCCATTGGCAATTCAGGATACATTATTTTATCCCATGGTGAGCGGACGGCCTGATGGCACAGGGCTTGGCCTATCGATTGCTCGCAGTTTAGTTGACCAACACGCAGGAAAAATCGAATTTACCAGTTGGCCAGGCCACACTGAGTTTTCCATTTATCTACCAATTAAGAAATAGGAGATAACCATGACGCAGGGAAAAATTTGGGTGGTTGATGATGATAGTTCCATCCGTTGGGTACTTGAGCGTGCATTAGATAATGCAAAATTCGCTTGCACCTGCTTTGACAGTGCGGATGCTGTACTCGCCGCATTAGAAAATTCACTCCCTGATGTGTTGTTATCTGATATCCGTATGCCAGGCACAAATGGTATTGAGCTTCTGAATACCATCAAGCAATCACACCCGCTTCTGCCGATTATTATTATGACAGCACACTCTGACCTTGATGCTGCCGTAAATGCCTACCAATCAGGGGCATTTGATTACTTACCAAAGCCTTTCGATATTGATGAAACCGTCGCATTAGTCGAACGTGCTCTGAATCATAGCCGTGAACAAAACCATACTAGCCGTGAAGCTAAGCAGCCTGCCCCTACAGTCTCTTCGACCATGATCGGGGAAGCACCAGCGATGCAAGAGGTTTATCGCATTATTGGCCGTTTATCACGCTCATCAATTAGTGTGCTTATTAATGGTGAATCTGGAACAGGCAAAGAGCTGGTTGCCCACGCGTTACATCAACACAGCCCTCGTGCTGACGCCCCTTTTATTGCATTAAATATGGCGGCTATTCCCAAAGACTTAATTGAATCTGAGCTATTTGGCCACGAAAAAGGCGCATTTACTGGGGCGACCCAAGTACGTCAGGGGCGATTTGAACAAGCTAACCATGGATCATTGTTTTTAGATGAAATCGGCGATATGCCCCTTGATGTACAAACTCGCTTGTTACGTGTTCTGGCTGAAGGCCAATTCTATCGTATTGGGGGTTATACCCCAGTCAATGTGGATGTACGGATTATTGCAGCGACCCACCAAGATCTTGAAAAACGAGTTAAAGAAGGCTTATTTCGCGAAGACTTATTTCACCGGTTAAATGTCATTCGAGTACAATTACCACCGCTACGTGAACGCACTGAAGATATCCCACGTCTCGCCGATTATTTTCTACAAAATACGGCAAAAGAACTCGGTGTCGAAGCTAAAGTTCTCCACCCTGACAGCGAAAAAATTCTTCAGCGCTATTATTGGTCAGGTAACGTTCGCCAATTGGAGAATGTCTGCCGTTGGTTAACCGTGATGGCAGCAAGCCAAGAAATTTTACCGCAAGATTTGCCCGATGATTTACTTGAAGAGCACCCACAACAAAATGCAGTGGTAAAATCATCGCAAGCTGATTCCATGCCAACACAATCATTGTCATCACAAAATCCTATTTCTGCAGCTCAGTGGTTTGAATTACTGGAAGAGTGGACCGATAACGCGTTAATAGAAGGCAAAGAAGACCTCTTTGCACAGACTATTCCCTTACTCGAACGTACAATGTTAAATTGCGCGTTGAAATACACCAATGGCCATAAGCAAGAAGCGGCCCGTTTATTAGGATGGGGAAGAAACACATTAACTCGAAAATTAAAAGAGCTAGGAATTGAATAACCCCCCAAACTTACTATCCTATTAAGATAGGCATGACTTAATTTATTATTTCATGCTTATCTTAATATTCAATAACGCCATACCAATCTACATCAAAAAAAGATATTAAAACGTTAAATAAATCACCATTAATGATGATTGGTTTCGGATGATACCTTTAATATAATACATTTTAGACTGTTTTTTGTTTTAAAATGAAATATTTAAAATGCAGCAATAATATTAAAATCCATCAAAACACATTATGAGTTAAACAATAACAAAAAGAACCAATTTAAAACTAATTTAACTATTTAATCTTTATTTTTATCTGCAATAAAAATCCCATAATTAAAAAATCAACATTTCTTAAAATATCCATAAAAAACTCCCAACTTATAATGTGAATACCAAATACAAGATATAAAAATAGCATCAAATAAGGACATTAAACCCAAATTACTCTCATATTGTTTATTTTTAAAATAAAAGTCAAAATACTCCCCGACTGAGTAACTGAATATTTTCACTGGCTCAATCACATCAAATAAATATCCTCTTGGAGAGTAAAAAATGAAAAAGAATGTCTTTGCCTATTTAATTGCGGCATCGTCTGTTTTTGCCATTAATAATGCATTAGCTGCTGATGGAACGATAGATTTTACAGGTGAAATTACCGATCAGGCTTGTCAGTTTGCAACCGGTTCTGATGCATTTACCGTAAACTTAGGGAAAATCTCTAAAACGGCATTACCTAGTACAGGTAGCACCGCAGCAGCAACTAAATTTACCATCAAATTAGAAAACTGCCCGCAAACCGTGACTAGCGCAACGGTTAAATTTGATGCCACCAGTTATGCAGGTGATAATAGTGTACTCCAGTTAACCGACCCTACTGCAGCGACAACGGCACAAAATGTTGGTATTCAAATTCAGGACGTTACAGGAACAATCGTTCCACTATTTACTGAATCTAGCGCGTATGCATTAAAAGAAAAGACAGTAAATAATTTAGATTTTACCGCTCGTTATATTGCAATGTCTAATAGCGTTGGCGTTGGTCAAGCAAACTCAACCGCAACCTTCACTATCAATTATAACTAATAGGCTTTTAGGGTTTAAATGGATTTAAACCTTATTCCTCTATTCAATGGTACTAATATGAAACGCTTAGTTTATTTTTTTATTTCTTCATTTTTATTGATTAATTTAGCCCATGCAGGCGTTATTATTGGCGGCACTCGTGTTATTTATCATGAGGGAAATAAGGATGTCAGTATTAGTGTCGAAAACCCTGATAAAATCCCTTATTTAATTCAATCATGGGTTGATAGCATTGATGAAAATAAGCAATCCGCATTTACTATTACACCTCCATTATTTAGATTAAACTCAGATAAAACCAATGCGCTAAGAATATTTTTAACAGAGAATACCTTACCGAAAGATAAAGAATCATTATTTTGGCTAAATATAAAAACAATCCCAGCAACGGAGCGAACAGAAAATTCATTGCAGATTGCCTTTAAAACGCAAATGAAATTAATTTATCGTCCTTCTGCAATTAAAAATGTTGATTTTGTTGAAGAACAAAAAAAATTAACTTGGTCAAAAACAGGCAATATGATTACAGTAAAAAACCCAACACCGTATTTTATGAATTTCCAAAGTATTACCTTCAACGGTAAAAAAGCGAATGACGTCTCTTATGCTGCACCGTTTTCTAGCACTTCTTTTGAGATTAACGATGCTGCGAATCATGGTACGGTGAAATGGGAAGTCATTAATGATTACGGCTCCGCATCTGAACTGGCTGAAGCGAAAATATAGCCCAAAATTGATTTAGGTTGTTAAAATGAGAATAAATAAAATATGCTTTAGCCTACTTATTTATTTAGGCTATACGGTACCTTTATACGCTGAAAATGCCATCGGCAATAATACAACAGAGGGAAATGTATATTTTGATCCTGATTTTTTAGAGTTGCCTAATAAAGATGCGGTCGATTTAAGTCAATTTGAAAATAACCAACAATTGGCTGGTAATTATTACGTTGATATTTATGTCAATACCAACTTAATCGGGGCAAAAAGTTTAAAATTTGATAAAAATACTGAAAACAAACTGGTTCCTTGCTTAACTTTGGATGATTTAAAAAGCTTTGATATTAAAATTGCAGATTATCCTGAGCTACAAAATAGCCAAACAGGCTGCGTCAATTTAGCAATCATTCCTGACGCAACAAGCCAGTTTGAATTTGATTCACAACGGTTATACCTCAGTATTCCGCAAATCGCGCTGGCGAAAAACCCGAGGGGTTATGTTGACCTTGCAGATATCGATAACGGTATTACCGCCCTATTACTGAATTACAGCTATAGCGGTTCTAAAAATACCGATCGTAAAGGTGGAGAAGACACCACCTCAAACTACGTCAATTTACGCCCCGGCTTAAATATTGGGGCATGGCGTCTGCGCAACTATACCACGTGGTCCAACAGCACAGGGCAGCCCAATAAATGGGATACTATTTATACTTACGCCTCCCGTGGGATCAACCGCATAAAAAGCCAACTAACCTTGGGAGACAGCGTATCTCCGTCAGACGTATTTGACAGTGTACCGTTTCGTGGGGCTCAGCTCGCCACCGATGATGATATGTACCCTGAAAGTCTGCGCGGCTATGCGCCAATTGTGCGTGGGATAGCCCGCAGCAACGCACAGGTCACCATTCGCCAAAACGGTTACACCATCTACCAAACTGATGTAGCAGCAGGCCCCTTTGAAATCACTGACCTCTACCCAACGGGCAGCAGCGGTGACTTGCATGTGACGATAAAAGAGTCGAACGGCAGCGAACAGGTGCAAATTGTGCCCTTTGCCTCACTCCCCGTGCTGCAACGTGAGGGTTATTTATCTTATAGCACCACCGCAGGTGAATACCGTTCATATGATAGCCATGTAGATAAAACCAAATTTGGTCAGTTCACTTTGGTATACGGTTTACCCTATGGCATCACTATGTTCGGAGGAAGTCAGTTCAGTGAAAAATACCAATCTTATTCGATAGGTGCTGGGCAAAACTTGGGGCGCTTCGGGGCGCTGTCTATTGATATTACCCAATCTCACGCCAAAATGCGTGATGACAGCAAAGAACGTGGTCAGTCTTACCGCTTTAGATATAACAAAAACCTCAATGATATCGGCACCAATATTGCTTTGGCAGGTTACCGCTATTCAACCCAAGGGTATTACAGTTTATCCGAGGTGTTTGACACCTTCCGTGATACCACCTACAGCCCTGAGATCGAACGCCGCCGTAATCGCGGTGAAATCACCCTCAGCCAAAACCTAGGGGATACTTACGGTTCTATTTCAATGGGTTATGTTAATGAAGACTATTGGAATAGTGACCGCAAAACACAGTCAGCAACCCTTGGCTATAACAATAGCTGGCAAGGGATCAGTTATGGGCTGAATTACACCTATAACAAGAATACCAGCAGCTATTCGCAGAGTGCTGGGGCAAAAAAATACAGTGATGAAGACCATTTATTTACTTTTTCGGTCAATATTCCGTTCAGTTTGTTTGAAGATACCGCCTACATTAACTTTGCCAGTAACCACAGTAGCCGAGACTCCAGTTCGAGTAGCATCGGTGTATCAGCATCTCACCTGAACAACCGTTTAAATTGGAGCATGCAACAAAGTTTAGCCGATCAGGGACAAGGCAGTTCTGGTAATGCGAACTCCACCTATAAAGGCAGGTATGGTGAAATTTCTGGTGGTGCGAGCTATAGCAAAGATAACTATAACCTGTACTACGGAACTAATGGCAGCCTTGTCGCCCACGCGGACGGGTTAGTGTTAGGGCAACAATTAGGTGAAACCGCCGCATTGGTAGAAGTGCCCGATGCAGGAGGTGTACCAATACTAAACCAAGCGGGTGTAGTGACCAATAACCAAGGTTATGCGTTAGTGCCATACGTGACAGCCTACCGTAAAAATACCATCAACATTGATACTTCGGCGTTACCTGACAACACGGAAATGGAACTCACCAGCCAGTCAGTCTCCCCAAGCCGTGGGGCGCTAGTGAAATCCAGTTTTAGCGCCAATGTCGGTTATCGTGCCATTATGAATTTAACCTTTGTTGATGGAAAGCCAGTGCCATTCGGTGCGCAGGCCATATTTAAAGATAACCCGCAGCTCAATAATCTCGTGGGTAATGATGGCGAAGTTTATTTATCCGGCTTAGCAGAGAGTGGGAACTTTATTATTCAATATAACGAGAAACAGCAGTGTCTGGTTAATTATAACTTAGCCGGTGTTTCGGATTATATGGGGTTATATAAAACTACTGCGGTATGCCGGTAATAAGGAAAGAGATAATGAAGACTTTTATTTATAAATTAATAATAATAATTAATTTGATACTTTTATATTGCACAAATGCAAATGCTAACAAGTGTATGCCCAATCCCCAGAATGGCAAAACGGGTTACCTTCCTCCAGCTAATATTATTATACAAGCAGATAACTCAATACCTGTAAATACAGTACTAGCTAGCTACAATGTTCATATTTATCCTATAGGCTACCCTACATTTTTAGCAGGATCAGTATGTAATATACTCATTGAATATATGTACCTAAATGGATGGAAAGTAAATTCGAATAAAGTTGCCCAAACAAATGTACCTGGCATAGGTATTAAAATTTATGGACTTAGAAAAGAAAATACAATGGCTCTCCCGCATGTATCAACAACGCCTGGTATATTTAAATTCTCAGCTACTACTCTTTTTCCTAATGAAATTGTATGGTATGTTGACATAATAAAAACAGGTTCAATAAATTCAGGGGCACTGGCTGCTGGCCCTCTTGCTAGAATGCAAAACAGAGATCCTCATAAAAGAGAAACATATGTAATAACTAGCCTTTATATTCCATCAAATTTTAAAATTACTAATGTATCATGTTCAATAAAAAACAATAAGAGTACTTATGATATCCACCTTGGTGACTGGTATGATACTCAGTTTAATAATATTGGAGATACCAGCACCTCAGCCGATATTCCAATTACATTAACCTGTGCGGCTGGAACGAACATTAAAACAACAGTCACAAGTTCCGCAGGCTACGTTGATATTAATACAGGAAAATTAGCTTTATCTGGTACCGATACCGCTACTGGGGTTGCGATTCAACTACTCGATAAAAATAATGCACCAATAAAACTTAATACTAAAAATAGCTTACAGAATAACATTCCTTCCGGTGACTATATGTTTAATTGGAAAGCCCGTTATATTAAAACTGCAGACAAAATTACTCCCGGAAGTGCAAATGCAACGGCCACAGTTAATATTCGCTACGAATAGAGGCACTCATGAAAAAAATAATAATTACACTATTAACTATAAATATTTTTTCTCTACCCTTATTGGCTAATGCTACAAATACTGTAACATTAAATTTCACAGGCAATATCAAAGCTGCTACCTGTAATATCTCTGGCGGCAACAATATCGATATTGATTTAAAACGTTTACCGATTGATATATTTAATGGAGCACAAACAGGATCCGACTGGAAAAATTTTGATATTAAATTAAATAACTGCTCGTCATTTATCAATCAAATTAAACTGACATTTTCAGGCACCGCAGACACAGCTGATACGGCTAGCTTATATAAAAATCTAGGTACTGCACAGAATATCGCTGTACAGCTACAAAGTGGCGATGGTGCCACACCGTTAGGTAATCTAAAAATATTACAAGTGCCCTTAAATGGGCAATCTGATGTCGCGATTCCACTGCGCACACGGGCCTTTAGCATGGCAGGCAATGTCGTACCCGGTTCTATTTCAGCCAATATTACCGCCACCATCACCTACTTATAAACCGGAGCATATAATATGAAGAAAATAGTGTTGTTATTCTGTCTTGCTTCCAGCCCCGTATTGGCAGCAGACCCACACATTAATATCAATGTACATGGCTATGTCACCGCCATGCCTTGTGAATTAGAAACCACAAATTATTTAATTGATTTGAAAAAAGTGAATGTTTGGAATATTCGGGATACACAAACTTCACCATGGGTTAATTTCTCAATTAAATTGAAAAATTGCCCTATGGGCACCAAAGAAGCCATTATGGAGATTAAAGGCACGCCTGACTCGACCTCTGCTGATTATTTTGTCAATACGGGGAGCGCTAAAAACGTCGCATTAAACTTAGCCCACCATGCAAATAAAACCACGATAAAAAATGGTGAAAAAATTACGGTGCCGGTTAATGAACAAACCCGCAAAGTTGATATTCCACTATCAGCGAGAATGGCGGGCTATGGATCAGGCATGACAAGTGGTTCATTTAATAGTCATCTTGATTTTACATTTGTTTATCATTAATAAATCTAGTGTCTTTATATTGATAATCTAAAATAAACCATCTTAATTAGAATGGTTCAAATTTTGAGATGACGATAATATTTAATATTTTCAATATAAAAAACATAGTTTGATCACTTATGATTTAAATCAAGATAGGATAAAGGATACCTGATAAATATATCGTGATGTTAAAGATATAACCCTATACCAATTAAGAGTAAAAAATCAATGAGGTTAAATAATGAGCAATTATTACCCTGTCTCTGCGGTTATTGGTAATAAAATAAAATCATTGCGTAAAAATAAAGGACTCTCTCTTACTGCCCTTGCTAAAACTGTTGGAATTAGTGAGCAACAGCAACTACGTTATGAACGAGGAAATAATCGAATATCGATAGATAGGCTAAAGCAATATTCTAATTATTTTGATATTAATATAATTTATTTTTTTTCATTTAGTGAAGATGAAAAAACAAAAATTAAAAATGGTTATGAATTTAAAAAATCATTTTCTTTATAGTATTTTTACTTAATCAGTATTGGTTACCGTATGAAAAAAAACACCTCTAAAATTGTCGGAGCGCGGATCCGCACACTAAGAAAAGACCAAAACATGAGTATTCAGCAACTCAGTACATTACTTGGGATTAGTCAGCAGCATCAATCTCGCCATGAATTAGGCGAAATCCGAATTCATGTTGATACGTTATATTCTATTTCCGAAATACTCGACCTTGATATTCAAGAGTTAATTGTTGACTTTGCTACCCCAATACCAGTTAACACAATGAGTAATAAACAGAATAGAAAAAAATATTGCAAGCGGAAAGCCTATTATCGCCAGAACATAATTTCAATTTATACAAATAGTGTTAATACAAAGTTAAGCTTATTTATAGGAAGTTTATAGTCATGACAACTATAGCTAAAGGTATCTATAAGTAAGAAATCTCTCACGTAGCCTTAACATAGCGAATTAAAATTAAGGCTACTTAATTGAATTTAATAAGAACATTTTGATAGTCATTTAATGTTTCCTTAAAACCAAAGTTACCCCTATTTTTATTCATTTACTGAATGGCAACACCATTTTCTCTATAAAAAACCAAATAAATAGCACATTTAGACCTGCTAAATCCGATAACTATACTATTATTTCATTTTTCGATAGTAAAAATACAACATCCACTGTATGTGGTCTAATAAGTCAAAACCTTATAACCCCAAATTATCACCATATGAGAGATAAATTAAACTTATATCCCTCCTTATAATTATTCTTAGTTTTATATCGTTATTTAACTTTAGTGAAAAAATCAAAAAAAATTATATTTAACTTAGCTCAATATAGTGTATTAATCCTTCTCTTATAATGTGTTAACTTAATTAAAAAAATTAAATACTTTAAAATTTAATTATATTTTACCAAATTTTACAAAACTTGTTTATTTTAATAAATAGTTTCAAAATACTCTCCAATTGAGTAATTGGTAATTCCACCTACTCAATAAAAATAAATAATTATCTTTTGGAGAAAAACAAATGAAAAAGAACTTACTTGCATCATTAATTGCTGCAACTTCAATCTTTGCTGTTAATAATGCATTAGCAGCAGATGGTACTATCGACTTTACCGGTGAAATCATCGACCAAGCATGCGAATTAGCAGCTGGCTCTGATGCACTAAAAGTAAACTTAGGACAAGTATCTAAAAAAGCATTACCAAACGCAGGAAGTACAGCGGCAGCAACTAAATTTACGATCAAATTAATTAATTGCCCTGCTACAGTAACAACGGCTTCAGTAAAATTTGATGCTGATTCTTATATTGGTGATGATGAAGTTATTAAATTAAAAGAAGAAACTGGCGTTGCAACTGGCGTTGGAATTCAAATTACTGATGATACGAATAAAATTGTTCCATTATTTACTGCCTCTAAAGCATATCCATTACAACAAAATGTGGAAAATAATTTAGATTTCAGAGCACGTTATATTGCTAAGTCTGACACAGTGACTCCTGGTCCTGCAAATGCGACAGCAACTTTCACAATCAATTATAACTAAGTAATAAATAAGGTTTAAAAGGACTTAAGCCTTATCTAATAATAATCAATGGTGGTATTATGAAATCTATTATCTATATTTTCATTTCCTTACTTGCACTAATAAATACTGCGAATGCTGGTGTTATTATTGGTGGAACCCGTGTTATTTATAATGAGGGAAACAAAGATGTCAGCATCAGCGTAGAAAATCCAGATAAAATCCCTTATTTGATTCAATCTTGGATAGATAATATAGATGAAAAAAAACAGTCTGATTTTTCTATCACACCACCATTATTTAGGCTAAATGCAGATAGAACTAATGCGCTTAGAATATTTTTAACAGAAAATAAATTACCTAATGATAGAGAGTCATTGTTCTGGTTAAATATAAAAACTATTCCAGCAACAGAAAGAACAGAAAACTCATTACAAATTGCCTTTAAAACGCAAATGAAATTAATTTATCGCCCTAAAGCATTAAAAGATGTTAATTTTATTGAAGAGCAAAAAAAATTAGTGTGGTCTAAATCTGGAAATAAAATTACGGTTAAAAACCCAACACCTTATTTTATGAATTTCCAGAGCATCAGCTTTAACGGAACAAAGGCTAATGATGTTTCTTATGCGGCACCTTTCTCAAGTGCGACTTTCGAGGTTAATAACTCAAATACTAATGGAACAATTAAATGGGAAGTTATTAATGATTATGGTGCAGCACCAGAAGCACTCGAAAAGAAAATATAAAACTATAAAATAAGTTGGGCTTTATCATGAAAATAAATAAAATATCTCTAGGCCTACTATTATATTTAGGCTATACCGCATCGCTATATGCTGAAGAAAAAACAGAAAATAATGTCTACTTTGATCCTGACTTTTTAGAGCTACCGAATAAAGATTCGGTTGATTTGTCACAGTTCGAGAATAATGAGCAATTAGCCGGTGACTACTATGTTGATATTTATGTCAACACCAACTTAATTGGTGCTAAAAATCTTAAATTTGAAAAAAATAGCCGTAACCAATTAGTTCCATGTTTATCACTTGCTGATATTAAAGAGTTTGGTATCAAAACAGCGGAATACCCTGAATTACAAACCGCAGGAAGTCACTGTGTAAACCTTGCAGCGATCCCTGATGCCACAAGTAATTTTGAGTTTGATTCTCAACGTTTATATTTAAGCATCCCCCAAATCGCATTGGATAGAAACCCAAGGGGTTACGTTGACTTAGCCAATATCGATAATGGCATCAACGCACTGCTATTAAATTACAGCTATAACGGCTCTAAAAATTACGATCGTAAAAGTAGTGGTTCGGATAACACATCCCATTATGTAAATTTAAGACCTGGCTTAAATATTGGAGCATGGCGGCTACGCAATTACACAACATGGTCAAGTAGTACCGACCAATCCGGTAAATGGGATACCATCTATACCTACGCATCACGCGGTATTAATAGCATCAAAAGTCAGTTGACCTTGGGGGATAGTGTCTCACCTTCGATGGTTTTTGATAGCGTGCCATTTCGGGGTGCTCAGCTTGCGACAGATGATGATATGTCCCCTGAGAGTTTACGCGGCTATGCGCCCGTTGTACGTGGGATTGCTCGTAGCAACGCACAGGTGACGATCCGCCAAAATGGTTACATTATCTACCAAACCGAGGTGGCTGCGGGCCCTTTTGAAATCAACGACTTATACCCAACAGGGGGAAGCGGTGATTTGCATGTCACCATCAAAGAATCCAACGGTAGCGAGCAATATCAAATCGTTCCTTTTGCTTCATTACCTGTATTACAACGTGAAGGATATTTTTCTTATAGCGTAACGGGCGGGGAATACCGCGCTTATGACAGTAGCATTGATAAAACAAAATTTGGCCAATTTACCTTAATCTATGGTCTACCTTATGGTATTACCGCTTATGGTGGTAGCCAAGTGAGTGAGCATTACCAATCTTACTCCATCGGCGCAGGCCAAAACCTTGGGCGATTTGGTGCGTTATCCATTGACGTTACCCATGCAAATTCAACGCTAGGTAATGACGTTAAGGAAAAAGGCCAATCATACCGTTTCCGCTATAACAAAAATATCAACGATATTGGTACTAATATCGCATTGGCTGGTTATCGTTATTCCACTAAAGGTTTTTACAGTTTAGCGGAAGTCTTTGACGGCTATAGAAATACAAACTATATCCCTGAAATTGAACGCCGCCGTAATCGCGGTGAGATCACCCTCAGCCAAAACTTAGGGGATAACTTTGGTTCAATCTCCGTAGGCTATATCAATGAAGACTACTGGAATAGTGACCGTAAAACTCAGTCTGCCACCGTGGGTTATAACAACAGTTGGCAAGGCATTAGTTATAGTTTGAATTATACCTATAACAAAAATACCAATAGCTACTCATATACTTCCGGTAGCCGTACGAAAAGTGAAGATGATCATCAGCTTGCCTTCTCTGTCAGTGTGCCATTTACCGTGTTTGATAACACCTTCTATTACAACTTTAACAGTAATAGTAGCAGCAACGGCCCAAGCACAGGCAGTATTGGGCTTTCCGCTTCACAACTTAATAACCGCTTAAATTGGAGCATGCAGCAGGGTTTCACCACTCAAGAACAAGGTACGAGCGGTAATATGAACGCTTCTTATAAAGGCCAATATGGTGAAATTTCAGGTGGAACAGGCTATAGCAAAGACAACTATAACCTCTATTACGGTGTTAATGGTAGCTTAGTGGCTCACTCTGGCGGCCTTGTACTCGGTCAACAATTAGGCGAAACCGCGGCTATTGTTGAAATCCCAGATGCAGGTGATGTACCAGTATTAAACCAAGCAGGGGTTGTCACTAATAACCAAGGTTATGCGCTAGTACCTTATGTCACGGCTTATCGCAAAAATGTGATTGATATCGATACCTCGGGGTTGCCTGAAAATACCGAAATGGAATTAACCAGCCAAAGTGTTGCTCCAAGTCGTGGTGCACTGGTGAAAGCCAATTTTGCAGCGAATGTCGGGTACCGTGCCATCATGATATTAAGTTTTGCTGATGGTAAACCCGTGCCTTTCGGTGCTCAGGCCATATTTAAAGATAATCCACAGCTAAATAATATAGTAGGCAATGATGGCGAAATTTATTTATCTGGTTTAGCTGAAAATGGCAATTTTATTATTCAATATAACGATAAACAACAATGCCAAGTAAATTATAACTTAGCAGGTATATCGAATTATATGGGGTTATATAAAACAACTGCTGTTTGCCGATAATAAGGAGTAAATAATGAAAAATTTCATTTATAAATCAATATTGGCAGTGAGTTGTATATATTTATACTCAGGATATGCTAATGCAGCATGTACCTTAAACCCAAATTTAAATAACAAAATAGCTAATATACCGAGTGCAGTATATAACGTTCAATATGATGACAATACCTCCAGAGACTTAGGTTCTCTCTACACCAATTTTTCATCTACATCTCAATGGGTAGTTAGTGATGCGAGTACTTGTGCTACTTCATACTTAACTGGTAGCTTTATTAATAGCTGGTCACCTAATGCCAATAAAGTTGCTCTATCTAATATTTCTGGTATTGGTATTTCTGTTACAACCGCAGGTATTGGAGATTTTAATGCATTATGGGATAGAAACAACACTAATTATAATATATTAACAACACATTGGACTATTACGGTAAAAAAACTCGGTTCGGTAGTACAAGGTGGCACATTAAGAGCGGGGAATGTTGCAAGGTTAACTACAACTTACCGTGCGCCAACAAATGTAACTTGGACTTTAACAACTTTAAACATGCCTGCAAATGCGATTCGTATCAATGTACTTAGCTGTTCATTAAAAAACAACCAGTCAACCTACAATATTGATATGCAAGATTGGTATGATACACAATTCCCTAATATAGGCTCAACCAGTGCGCCTGTAGATATTCCAATTACCTTAACATGTGCAGCGGGTACCAATATTAAAGCGACGGTCACAAGTTCTAAATATGAAGATACCGCTACAGGAAAATTAGCTCTAACGGGACCTGATAGCGCCACTGGTGTCGCAATACAATTGCTAGATAAAAATAATAACCCGATCAAGTTGAACACTTTAAATAGCCTGCAAAATAATGTGCCGGCTGGTGATTATATGTTTGATTGGAAAGCTCGCTATATCAAAACGGCAGATAACATCACGCCGGGTACAGCGAATGCCTCTGCTACTGTAAATATTCGCTATGAGTAGGAATAAAAAATGAAAAAAATATCTAAAAATTTACTTTTACTTAGTAGCTTAATATTCAGTGGGAATTTATTTGCTGCTAGCACAGTGACATTGAACTTTACCGGAAATATTAGAGCCGCAACTTGCAATATTACCGGTGGGAATAATATTGATATTGACCTGAAAAATATTTCTGCTGATGTATTTCGTAATGCGAGTTCAGGTTCTAACTGGAACACATTTAATATTAGCCTTAATAATTGTTCATCTTTTATTAACCAAGTAAAACTGACGTTTACAGGAACCGCAGATACTGCGGATGCAGCAAGCTTATACAAAAATCAAGGTACGGCTAAAAACCTAGCCGTTCAACTACAAAATGGTAATGGAACAACCGCTTTAGGTAACCAAAAAGTATTACAAGTTCCGACAAATGGGCAAGCGAATATTAATATTCCATTACGCACACGTGCCTTTAGCTCATTAGGTAA
This sequence comes from Providencia sp. PROV150, assembly GCF_028481025.1. Lineage (NCBI taxonomy): Bacteria > Pseudomonadati > Pseudomonadota > Gammaproteobacteria > Enterobacterales > Morganellaceae > Providencia > Providencia sp. PROV150. The sequence continues at coordinate 102,197 of NZ_JAMPPJ010000013.1, forward strand.
TGCCACTCCGGGAACTATTTCCGCCAATATTACGGCAACAATTACCTATTTATAAAAGAGAAAATAATATGAGACATTTTATCCTATTACTATCACTAATGAGCTGTTCTTTAACTGCATTTGGGCTAACAGCAAATATTAAAGTGCATGGCGTCGTTATTGCTGCTCCTTGTGAGGTTGAAAAAAATAATTATTTAATCGATTTGAAAAAAATTAATATTTGGAATATCAAAGATACGCAAAAATCTCCGTGGGTTGATTTTTCCGTGAAGCTAAAAAATTGCCCTGTAGGCACCACCAAAGCTGTAATGAAAATATCAGGTACGCCAGACTCAACAATAACTGAACATTTTATTAATAATGGTACGGCGAAAAATGTGGCATTAAATTTAGCCAATACCGGCAATAAAACAACAATAAAAAATGGCGATACCATTACCGCGAATGTTAATACTCAAACGCGAAATGTTGAAATCCCATTATCGGCAAGAGTCTCGGGTTATGGAAGTGGTATGGTTGCAGGTTCATTTAAAAGCCATTTAGAATTTACATTTACATATCAGTAAGTAAGTTTGTTTTAATTATATCAGTTTTAATAGGGGAAAGCGGTATGCCTAATTACTATCTTATATCAAAAATAATTGGCAATAAAATCACCTATTACCGAAAAATGAAAGGCATGACATTAGAAAATTTATCTAATATCGTGGGTGTGAGTGAACAACAACAGTCACGCTATGAGCGTGGTATTAATCGAATTAATATTGATAGGCTTTATCATTACTCTAAGATATTTGAAATTGATATTATGGCTTTTTTTATTTTCAATTCTAGAGAGATCAATGAGATTGAGCATGCAGAAGAAAAATATTTAAATAAAAAAAGTAAATGTTAAGGATATTTTATGACTAAAAAGAAAATTTTACTGGTAATAATAGGCTCGGTTTTTGCTTATTCTGCATATACACAAGCGGCCTGTATTCAAAATCCTAATTTACGGAATGTTGTGGTGAATGTACCAGCAAGAACCTATTCGCTGCAATATGATGATACAGGGGCTCGCGATTTAGCCACTATTCAGGTCAATTTTAAAGGCTCACAAGTCAATACATTTTCAGGCCCAAAAAGTAATGGTCAATGTGGTGATGCCTACTTACACGCTGACTATGTCAATGGTTGGGTACCAAACGGCAATAAAATTGCAGCCAGTAATATACCGGGCATCAGCATTCAAGTGAAAGCAACCAATATCGGTTTTTTAAATACACGTTATGGACCACCAACAGCAGCTAACCCAGCCGCTTGGACTATTGCTAACCCATATTGGACGATTACCATAAAAAAAACAGGACAAGTCACACAAGGGGGAAATTTAAAGGCAGGGCATGTGGGAAGACTAACACAGCGTAACCCTGCGCCACATAACAGTACGTGGAATTTAACATCGCTGAATATTCCAGCAGGTACTATCAAAATTAATGTATTAAAGTGCTCAACAAAAGCGACAAGTTACAATGTTAACTTAGGGACTTGGTATGATACTCAGTTTAAAGCTATTGGCTCTACTAGCAATAGTGTCAATATACCCATTACATTAAGCTGCGCTGCAGGCACCAATCTAAAAGTGACAGTCACAAGTAGTGCTGGGTATGTTGATATCAATACAGGGAAGATTAAATTGTCTGGGCAAGGGCAAGCAACCGGAGTCGCCATTCAATTATTGGATAGAAATAGTAACCCGATAAAGCTCAACTCAAAGTTCACTTTGCAAAACAATGTTGCAGGTGGCGATTATATTTTTAATTGGAAAGCTAGATATATTAAGACTGCTAATAATATAACTGCAGGAACTGCAAACTCAACAGCTTCGGTTAACATAAGATATGAATAAATAGCATCCAACATTAATCATAAAAAGATATTAATTTATTTATAACTTGATTTTTATTGCTAACATCGAAAAATATCATCGAACAATTGATAAATAGCAAATTTACTATTTTATTAAAATGGTTAAGATAGAGAGGTAATCTTTCATCGTGTTTAGTTAGAAATAAAAAATATAATTATAGGAGTATATATGCCTTATTCAACATCTCACCTAATTGGCAAAAAAATACTTTATTATCGGAAAACGAATGGACTTTCAGTTAATGAACTATCCGAGGTTATTGGCATCAGCCCACAACAACAGTCACGATATGAAAGAGGAGTAAATAGAATTACTTTAGATAGATTGTTCCAGTATGCAACGTATTTTGAAATTGATATTAAAACCTTCTTTCAGTCCCATGATTTTTAATAAATTAAGTAATAATACATATCACTAGAAGATCCAATTACATTAAAAATATTTAATTATATTCACATTATAATATTTAAAATAAATTAGAGAGAAAATCATGAAACGAAAAATATCCAAATCCGTCGGTTTAAAAATAAGATCATTAAGAGAAAGTCACGGAATGAGTGGTAAAGATTTAAGCATATTGTTAGGCATTAGCCAACAACACCAATCACGCTATGAAAATGGTGAGGTTAATATTCATGTCGATACTATTTACCAGTTGGCACAAATATTTAATGTTTCGCCGACCTATTTCTTTACTGAAACCATTACGGATATTAATAGTACAGAGCTCTCTGTTAATAAAAAGAATTATTTCTCTGCTGAAGCTTTGGTATTCTAACCTCTAAATATGAGCATTATAATATGCCAATAAATTAAATATCGGTGCTATTTCTATTTATAGTATAGCACCGACTTATTATTCTTTTTTAGACTCCTCCACCAACCAATGACGAAATATCGCCATTGCTGGTGTCATGACTCTCGACTTTAAACGGCTCAACCAATATCCACCCAGTGTTACAGATATATCAAAAGGTTGAACTAACGCCCCAGCACTTAATTCATGACTAAACATGCAACTTGGCACCAATGCTATACTGTCAGTTAATAACGCAGCCTCAACCATTAAACGCGATGAATCAAATACTGGGCCTTTGACACGCCAAGGTTCAATCTCCGCAGCTAAAAACCATTTTTCCCATTCATCTTTACGATATGAACGCATTAACTGGTGGGATTTTAAATCTAATGGATGTCTGAGCTGGCTTGCGACTTTCTCTGAACAAAGTACAGTATGAGCTGTTGAAAATAGGGGGATATTTTCAACCAGTGGCCATAAGCCCTCCCCAAAGCGAATAGCAAAATCAACGCCTTCGGCAGCGAGATTCACCACATTGTTATGAGTCATAATGCGTAAATCAATATAAGGGTATAGTTCCGAGAATTGGGTTAACCTTGGCAATAACCAGCCCACAGCAAATGTACCGACCACTGAAATACTTAAAGCTTCTCGATAATGGCCATCTTCAAATTGCAGTAGTAGTGACTCAATCTGGTCAAAAGAGCGGCTCAATACGGGTAGCAATGCAAGCCCTTCATCAGTTAATGCAAGCCCTCGAGGTAAGCGAATAAAGAGTTCTAGTCCCAGCTGCTCCTCTAACAACCTAACTTGTTGACTAACAGCTGCCTGAGTGACATTCAACTCTATTCCTGCTCGTGTAAAACTTAAATGCCGTGCTGAAGCTTCGAATGCCCTAAGCGCATTGAGTGGAAGCCGATGACGATAATTTTCTGCCATAAGATTTTCTTTTACCTCATCGAATTTTATATCGTTTTAAATACTGACCGAAAGCATGCATACTGCTTTGCAATCGCGGTTTAACCGCCTAATAGCCTATATTAAAGCACTTTAAATTTACAATGAAGTGCTTTCAGTTCCTGTTAGCAATAACTTAAACTTGTACTTATTGGAATAACTCTATGAAAACTCTTTTTCGTCAGGGGCGAATTTTTGTCGCACTGAGTTTGGCATTAACCACGCTATCCGCTAATGCGTTCACTCAAAAGGATGTGGATGACATTATTAAACCTCTGATGGAACAAAAACAGATCCCTGGGATGTCTGTCGCAATTTCCGTTGAAGGGAAACACTATATTTATCACTATGGTGTGCAGTCTAAGCAAAGCTTAGTACCTGTCAGTGATGAGACTTTATTTGAGATTGGTTCTTTGTCTAAAACCTTTACTGCCACACTCGCAGCCTATGCACAAGACCAAGGAAAACTCGATTTTTCGCAAAAGGTAAGCCACTATCTTCCTGAATTAAAAGGGTCTGCTTTTGACCAAGTCACAGTAATGAACTTGGCTACTCACACTTCCGGTTTATCGTTATTTGTGCCTGATAGCATTACTAATTCAGCGGAATTAATCCGTTATTACCAACATTGGAAACCGACCAAAGCCATTGGGCAATATCGCTCTTATTCAAATCTTGGCGTGGGGCTACTCGGTATCGTTACCGCTAAACAACTCAAAATGCCATTTGAGCAAGCGATGGAAAAATTAATGTTGCCTGCACTTGGGCTAAAACATACCTATATTCATGTCCCTAAAAACCAACATAAAAATTATGCTCAAGGTTATAATAAGCACGATCAGCCCATTCGTGTGGCACCACAAATTTTAGATGCTGAATCTTATGGTTTGAAATCTAATGCTAAAGATCTAATTCGCTTCTTAGATATTAATATGCAAACGAAGAAAGTCGCTAAGCCATGGCAAGAAGCCGTAGAGAACACCCATACTGGGTTCTATATGACCGATTCATTTATGCAAGATATGATGTGGGAAAGCTATTCATGGCCAGTATCTCTTGCTCAATTACAGCAAGGTAACCGAAATGAAATGGCATTACAGCCACAAAAGGTCGAAGCAATTACACCAGTAATGCCACCTGAAACACAGGCTTTCTACAACAAAACCGGCTCAACCAATGGTTTTGCAACCTATGCAGCATTTATTCCGGAAAACCAAGTGGGTATTATTATTTTATCCAACAAATGGTATCCAATCCCTGACCGCATCACTGCGGCCTACCAGCTAATCGAAAAAGCGAAACACTAGCCCACGCAGAACATCCAATGTTCTAAATAATCAGATAACGAACCAGTAATACTCAAAATAGTTCGTGCTAGAGCAAGGCGGCAAAATTCGGCTATCTCGGGGAGTATACAAAAGTATATGACCCGAGTAGCCGAATAAGGCCAACGCAGCTATTGCGCGAAATATGAAGAGTATTAAAGACAACAACGCGACAGCACGAATTATGAAGAGCATTTAGATAACGCGGGAAAACTGCCGCTGCCTCATCTGACTACGTAAATAAACATCAAAACACATACAAATATTACGAATAAGTAAACGCCCTTGCGGCGTAACTTTAATTCCTTTGTCTGTCATTTCGACTAATCCATCTTCTGCCATTGGCTTCAATAGCTCTAAATCCTCTTTAAAATAAGATTTAAAGTCAATTGGATAGATTGCTTCAATTTGTGCAAAATCCAATTGGAAGTTACAGATTAAGGTTTTAATAACATCACGGCGCAAGCAATCATCATCGGTTAAGACGAGACCTCGCCACAGCGCTTGGCCTTGCTCTTCAACTTGCGCATAATAGGTTTTCAAATCTTTCTGATTTTGCGCGTAGTTATCGCCTAACATACTGATCGCAGAAACGCCTAATCCTAATAAATCACAGTCGCCTTGAGTCGTATAACCTTGGAAATTACGGTGTAAAACCCCTTCTCGTTGGGCCACAGCGAGCTCATCTTCAGGGCGAGCAAAGTGGTCCATACCAATAAATTGATAGCCATCTCTGGTGAGGGTTGCGATTGTGTCTTGCAGAATATCGAGTTTTTGCTCTGCACTTGGTAAATCAGCATCTTTAATTTTACGCTGCGCCGCAAATAAATTAGGCAAATGCGCGTAATTAAACACACTTAAGCGATCTGGTGATAATTCAGCCACTTTCTTTAAGGTAAATGCAAAGCTTTCAGGAGTTTGTTTAGGTAAACCATAAATCAAATCAATACTCGTTGAGGTAAAACCCGTTTCTTTGGCTCGTTTAATTAGGGCAAAAATAAATTCTTCGTCCTGTTCACGGTTAACCAGCACCTGAACTTCTTTATTAAAATCCTGAACTCCCATGCTTAAGCGGTTAAACCCTTCATGGCGCAGATGGTCTATCATATCCAGTTCAATTTCACGCGGGTCGACTTCGATGGACATTTCAACATCATCCGCAAAATGAAAATGCTTTTTCAATAAACCAACCAAATGGCTGACTTGAGCTTTATCGAGGTAAGTCGGAGTACCACCGCCCCAATGCATCTGGGTCACAATACGACCTTTTAATAAAGCTGCGCGCTGAATAATTTCTTTTTCAATTACTTTAAGATATTCATCGGCTTTATGTTTTTGGCGTGTCACTAATTTATTACAGCCACAGAAATAACAAAGTTTATGGCAAAAAGGGATATGGACATAGAGCGATAAAGGTCGATCAGGATAACGTTGTGTTGCTTGAACAAACGCATTCTCATCATAATCTTGATTGAATTCCAAGGCTGTGGGATACGAGGTATAACGAGGCCCTGAATAATTGTATTTTTGAATGAGAGAAAGATCCCAAACAATATTTTGCTCTGACATAACATTCCTCAATTGACCAAAAGCTCAAACTATAACGATGACTTCACTCTATTTAATTTGTTATTCGATGAGAGTGAAAATTTTATAACCTGCATAAGCATTATAGACTCTAAATATTTCGAGTTGCAGCTAAGCGACAAGTGAATGAGTCGCTAGGAGTATACATAAGTATGAGACTCGTGCGAATGAACATAGTCAACAACGCTGCAGCTTTGAATATGACGAGTATAAATATGTTAGAGAAAAGAGACTTGATTCAACATCAAAGAAAAGTGAGTTAGCAGAAAAAATAGCCAAATCCCCCGCTAGCGCGAGGGATCTTTTAAACGAAATTATTTACTTTTTAAGATGCGCATAATGTCATCAAGTTTTTCTTCGTCTTCTTCCTCTTCTTCTTCGCTATATTCAATACCGAGAATATTCATCAGTTCATCAATACGGTCTAAACAGGTATCAACATACTGCTGTTCTTGCGCAGTGATAGTTTCGCCATCCTCCAGACGCGCCAAAATGCTATCTAGGCGGTCATCGCTTTCTAGCATTTCCAACTCTTTTTCTGGCGTCAGTTTTTCTTTAGCGACTGGCTTCTCTTTCACCACTGGACGCGCTACAGGTTTGTTATCATCCACAACTAATGGAATCGGTTTTTTGCTACCAATACGCGGGTCTGTGGTGGTAGATATCCCACCTTTAGCATTGTTAGAAGCAGATTCTTGGTTACGGCTACCAGATTTATGACCACGATGTTTTTTCTCGCGCTTACGCTCACGGCCTTCCGCATTTATCTCTTCTTTAGTTTTACGGTATTTTTTCTTTGGCTTAGCAGCCGGTTTTTTTGGTGCATTCATGGTCTGATACCTTGATAAAGTCAGTTTCTGCTGCGAAATCTAGCAGGATCCCATAAAGGGGGAAAGCACTAGTTTGCAATTTCAGCGGATTTTTTACTCCACCCTGCCTTCGCAATAGTACTTTAATGATTATACCTTAAATAATTTGAGTTGCATGCAAGTAACAAGACGGGAAAGCCATCTGAAGGGGGATTAATCTTCTAAATAGCTTTACCTACAGAAAATGATCACTTCGCCAATACACTAATTAATTCAAGCTGCCTAAACGTTCCAATACTCTAAATAGCTGTACCGTTAGAGGACAGAAAATAGAGAGTCATCTTGAGCAATATTCTAAATAATTCAAGTTGTGGCTAGGCGTCAATCGAGGTTATCTCGGGGAGCATACATAAGTATGTGACCCGAGTAGCCGAGAGAAGACAACAACGCCACAGCTTGAAGTATGACGAATATCAGGCGTCGACGAGCACCATTTTTAGTAGAAACATCGCCGCCACTAAAATCACACACAGCCCCAGATCACGCCAGCGGCCTGTACCAATTTTCATTGCACAGTACGCAATAAAGCCTAGTGCGATACCTTCTGTGATTGAGAAGCTAAATGGCATCATCACTGCGGTAATAAATGCGGGTACAGACTCAGTTAAGTCATCCCATTTCACGCGGGTTAAACTTGACGTCATCAACACGCCCACGTAAATCAAGGCACCCGCAGTTGCATAAGCAGGAACCATACCGGCAAGAGGTGAGATAAACATAGTCAATAGAAATAGAATACCAACGACAATCGCAGTTAAACCTGTACGCCCACCAACAGAAACACCAGAAGAACTTTCAATATAGGCGGTGACAGAAGATGTCCCCATCGCTGAACCTGCAACAGAGCTCAAGCTGTCCACATATAACGCTTGCTTCATCCGTGGGAAAGTTCCGCGTTCATTTGTGATACCAGCTTTGTCAGTCACACCTATCATGGTGCCTGATGAGTCAAACAGGTTTACTAACATAAAGGCAAAAATCACACCGGATAACGCTAAGTCTAAAGAGCCAGCGAAATCAACCTGCCCGACGACACTCGTGATACTTGGCGGCATTGAGAATATCCCAGAATATTTCACATCCCCCAGAGCTAGGCCAATCAAGGTGGTCACTGCAATAGAAACTAATACCGCGGCATGAATATTACGAGCCGCTAAGATTGCAATAATAAAGAACCCGAGGGCTCCCAGCCAAACATTATGGTGAGTCAAATTACCGATAGAGACTAACGTGTCTGGGTTAGCGACAATGATACCGGAGTTTTTCAGCCCCATCATCGCAATAAATAGGCCGATACCACTGGTGATCCCGACGCGAAGACTAAGCGGGATATTGGCGATAATCCAATAACGGATACGGAATAATGTCAGAATAAATAACCCGACTGCCCCCCAAAATACGGCCCCCATTGCAACTTGCCATGAATAGCCCATCGCGCCAACTACAACGAAAGCAAAAAAAGCATTCAGCCCCATAGCAGGTGCTACTGCAATCGGTAAATTTGCCAACAGCCCCATCAAAATACTACCAATAGCCGCAATCAAACAGGTGGTGACAAACACAGCTTTGATATCCATGCCTGCAACTGAGAGAATTTGAGGGTTAACAAAAACGATATATACCATCGTTAGGAAGGTGGTGAAGCCTGCAACAACTTCTGTCCGTGCTGTCGTGCCGTGCTCTTGCAATTTAAAAACACGCTGAAACAAGCCCTGCGGTTGTGCCGAGCTAGAAGATTGATTACTCATTAGATATTGCGCCCAAAAAAAGTTTTTTTCGCCCTATACTACAATTAAAAATCACAAAAGAAAACGATTGCGTAAACTATAAGGGGCAAAAATGTCCTAACTAACTGATACGCCAAGATGAAATAATAATAGAAACCAAAATAGTGGAGTGAAAAAGTGGTGAGTATTTCACCACCACTTTTGATTTAGGAAAGTGCTAACAATTTTTGTCGGCGCCAAAACAATAAACGATGTTTCGCAGCCAGTTTCTGGGGTTGATGTTGCGCACTCAGCTTTGTCGCCACCCTATTCGCAATAATTTCTACCGCAAAACACATAACAAAATAAATAAATGCTACGAATAAGAAAACTTCGAGAGGATAAACCATTTCACGGTTATTCACTTGGGTTGCTAAGAAAGAAAGCTCCGCAACACCAACAACATAAGCCAACGAGGTATCTTTAATTAATGCTACCCACTGGTTAATAAATGAAGGAACCATCATACGTAAGGCCTGTGGCAATACGACATTCCACAATACCTGCCAGCGGCTAAACCCCAAAGATAACCCTGCCTGCCACTGCCCTGCTCCTATCGCTAAAATGCCGGCTTTCACGGCATGAGCCAAATATGCAGAAGTAATTAATGCCAATGCACAGACGACTGTTGCAATACCCGGAATTTCCATACCCAATAAGATTGGCAACAGAAAATAGGTCCAGAAAATTAACATAATGACCGGAATTGCACGGAAAAAACCTAAAATCGCCGCAAATAGGTTAACCCAGAAGCCCCGCAGCATGGCTAAAGCTATTCCGCCCAATGTTCCTAATACAATAGAAGCCGCACCAGCAAGTAAACTAATGACTAACGTCAGTGCAGCGCCTTCGAGTGGCCCATCTGGAAAAGTACCAAACAATAAATATTGCCAGTTCTGCTCAATAATCGAAAAATCCATCTTATACCCCCTGAGCCAAATTACGCTGTTGACGCCACTGGCCCCAACCTTCCATTACCGCAATAATGGCAATATACAAAACGGTTGCGACACCAAATGCAGCAAAGGTTTGCAGTGTCTGGCTATCAACCTGGCGGGAGACATAAGACAATTCTGCGACGCCTATCGCCATCGTTAATGATGAATTTTTCACCACATTCATATATTGGCCCAGTAGTGGAGGCATCGCGATTTTAACGGCTTGCGGTAATACCACCAGTTTCATGGCCTGCCATGAGGTTAGCCCTAAAGCAAACGCCGCATATTTCTGTCCCTGGCGAACGCCACGGATCCCAGCACGAATTTCTTCAGCGATAAACGGCACGGTATAAAGGGTCAAACCGATAAAACCGGCTAAAAATTCAAATGACGGCCAACCCACTGTGATTCCAAGTAAATGGACTTCATGGGGAGTATTGAGCCATTCCATTGCAGCAGAGGGTAAAATTTCACCAGAAGCGAAATACCAAAAGAATAACTGCACCAACAAAGGCGTATTTCTGAAAATAGAGATGTAGATACTCACAGCCCAACGCACAAGAGTAATTTGGCTATCCTTTGCTGATGCAACTATAAAACCCAATACAGTGGCTGCAACAATGGTACAAATCGAGATCCAAATAGTGATCAAAAAGCCGTAGCCAAACCATTCTAAATACTGCGGTGCCAAGAAATGGGCAGACCAAAAATCACCATTTAAAAATTTTTCAAACATTGTTCACGACCTATTGCCTTCACAGCTTGTGATTAAAAACTCATCCTTTATAACCAAGAACCCCACACAGAGTGCGGGGCTTCAAATCACTGAGTACTTACCGTTACCCATTAAGACTGTGGCTGTTGCTCACTCAGTGGTGCGAATTTAAAGTCTCCGCGTGGCTGTGCAGCTTTGGTATCTGGCCCAAACCAGCGGTTATAGATCACCTCGGCTTTACCTTCTTTCTCCAGTTTCAACAGTGTTTCGTTGACGTTTTCAACCAAACGCGTTTCACCTTTGCTTGCTGCCAATGCTTGGTATTCTTTCGTCAGGCTAAATGGGGAAATCTCAAAATCTGCTTTCACTTTTTCAGGTAAATTACCTAATAAGCCCACCAGTTTTGCATCATCTTGTGTGATAGCTTGGACGTTACCATTACGCAGTGCAGCGAAAGCTTGTGGGGTATCGTCATAAGAAATCACTTTAGTCTCAGGGAACCGCTCACGCAGAGTCACTTCCTGCACAGTACCTTTGTCTGCGCCAATACGCAGTGGTTTGATGTCGTCAGGTGTTTTTAATACGCCTTTACGGGCAATAAATTTTTGGCCTGTCGCAAAATCAGGAATTGAGAAATCAACTTGTTTTGCGCGTTCATCTGTAATGGTGAAGTTAGCACCAATCAAGTCAACTTTACCTGAAGTTAGAAGTGGAATGCGATTTGCTGGATTAGTTGGACGAAGCTCAAGTTTTACCCCTAGGCCATCTGCAATTTCTTGCGCAATATCAACATCATAACCCGCTAATTTTTTAGTTTGTGGGTCAATAAAACCAAATGGTGGGTTACTATCAAATACTGAAATGCGGATCACACCCGCTTGTTTGATATCATCTAATTTATCTGCGCTAGCGACATTCGCTGTCAGCGCTAAACCTGTAAGTAAAACAGTCGTTAGAATACGAGCTTTCATTGAACACCCCTGACGGTAAATTTTTGTAAATCGACCATCACAAGCTATCAACTATTGCTTAGCACTTGAAATAATATTAAATAATATATTTATAACAAAATAGAATATAAAACCACACAAAAAAGGGGCAAGCTTTGTACAAAGGCCCCAACATGGTTAAACCATCAATAGACTCTTATTGAGCAAGAAGAAAGTCGGTATAAAAATCTTAAGCTAAATTTTTAGATGCTTTGTACCTGAAAATATACGCCAATAGTCATTAAAGAAATAACTGTTCAAACGTATCAATGCTCTAAATAGTTCGTATTGTGGCTAGGCACCAAGCTAGGATATTTCGGGGAGCATACATCAGTATGTGACCCGAGTAGCCGAGCGAAGCCAACACCGCCACAGCACGAAATATGACCAGCGTTTATGCTCTAAATAGTTCGTATTGTGGCTAGGCGGCAAGCAAGGATATCTCGGGGAGCATACACCAGTATGTGACCCGAGTAGCCGAGCGAAGCCAACACCGCCACAGTACGAAATATGACGAGCATTTATTTGTTCGTTAGCATCTTTTCAAGACTATCCCCACCCACATGACGGAAATCCTGCCCCTTCACATAGTAGAAAATAAACTCACAGATATTTTGGCAGCGGTCACCGATGCGCTCAATTGAACGTGCGCAGAACAATGCCGTTAATACACTTGGGATCGTCCGAGGGTCTTCCATCATATAGGTCATCAATTGGCGTACGATGCCCTCATACTCTTGGTCAACTTTCTCATCTTCACGGTAAATACGAATGGCTTCTTCGAGATCCATTCGTGCGAATGCATCTAATACATCATGTAGCATTTGCACTGTATGGCGGCCTAATGATTCTAAGCTCACTAACAGAGGCTGATGTTGATGAGAGAATTTTTCCAATGCAGTTTGGCAAATTTTGTCTGCAACATCGCCGATTCTTTCCAGCTCAGCAATGGTTTTTGAAATTGCCATAATCAGGCGCAAATCACTCGCCGTTGGTTGGCGTTTCGCGATGATCTTAACGCATTCTTCATCAATGGCCACTTCCATCATATTGACTTTATGGTCATTTTCGATAACTTCACGCGCTAAGGCTTCATCCTGATTATGCATGGCCGTAATGGCTTTGGTAAGCTGTTCTTCGACCAGCCCCCCCATCGTCATCAATTCAGTATGGATATGTTCCAGTTCAGCATTGAACTGCCCCGATATATGTTTGTTGTGATTCAGCGTATCCATCGTCGGCTCCATATCAACCGTAGCGGCCAGTAATATAATCTTCAGTTTGCTTCATTTCTGGGGTAGTAAACATTTTGTCAGTATGATTAAACTCAACTAACTCCCCTAAATACATGAAAGCCGTATAGTCAGAACAGCGTGCTGCTTGTTGCATATTGTGGGTAACAATTACCACGGTGTATTCTGACTTTAATTCACTAATCAGTTCTTCAATTCGACCGGTTGAAATTGGGTCAAGAGCAGAACAGGGCTCATCCAACAATAAAACTTCTGGGCGAATAGCAATACCACGAGCAATACAGAGACGCTGTTGCTGCCCCCCCGACAAGCTATAACCACTTTGGTGTAGCTTATCTTTGGTTTCATTCCATAATGCAGCCTTTGTTAACGCCCACTGCACACGTTCATCCATTTCCACGCGGGATAATTTTTCAAATAAACGCACACCAAATGCAATATTATCGTAGATTGACATCGGGAATGGTGTTGGTTTTTGGAAAACCATTCCGACTTTCGCACGCAATAACGCAATATCTTGTTTATCTGTCAGGATATTTTGACCATCCAGTAAAATTTCACCTTCTGCGCGCTGCTCGCCATACAATTCATACATTTTATTGAAGGTACGTAATAACGTCGATTTACCACAGCCTGATGGGCCGATAAACGCAGTTACTTTATTTTTTTCAATGTCTAAAGAGATATTTTTCAGTGCGTGAAACTTGCCATAATAGAAGTTGAGGTCACGTACTTTAATTTTACTATTTGCAATATCGTTTGCATTAATCATGGTTTGCTTTTCTCTCTAAATCTTTATTTATCTGGCGCTTAGTGTTTTTTCTGTGCGAACACAACACGTGCAATGATGTTAATGAGCAGAACACATAGGGTAATTAACAGAACCCCTGCCCATGCAAGCTCTTGCCATTCGGAGAATGGACTCATTGCAAATTTGAAGATTGTCACCGGTAAGTTAGCAATTGGTTCGCTCATATCTGTACTCCAGAACTGATTTGACAGAGAAGTAAACAGAAGCGGTGCGGTTTCCCCAGCAATACGCGCAATTGCAAGCAAGATCCCAGTGATAATCCCTGACACAGATGCTTTTAGCGTAATAGATAAAATCATTTTCCATTTTGGTGTGCCAAGTGCATAAGCGGCTTCACGTAAGCTATCCGGAACTAATTTCAACATGTTTTCAGTGGTTCGGATAACAATTGGAATTTGCAGCAATGCAAGCGCCACAACCCCAGCCCAACCCGAGAAGTGCTGCATTTGAGCAACCACAATGGTGTACACAAACAACCCTACAACGATAGACGGAGCTGATAATAAAATGTCATTAATAAAGCGGGTGACTGAAGCTAGCCATGACTTACGGCCATATTCTGCTAAATAAATTCCCGCTAAAATCCCTAAAGGCGTACCAATAACTGTCGCCCATAAGATTAATAAACCACTACCTACGATGGCATTTGCCAGCCCGCCACCTTCAGTATTCGGTGGTGGAGTCATTTCAGTAAACAGATTGAGGGACATGCCATCAATCCCTTTAGTGACTGTAGAAAACAAAATCCACACTAACCAGAACAAGCCGAAAGCCATGGTTAACATTGAGACAAATAGAGCCATTCTGTTAACTTGACGACGCCACGCTTGACGGCGTGCTCGTTCTTTTTCATTCACTGCGATAGGTTGAGATATCGACATATTAACGGCCCTCATTCTTCGCAAGACGCATGACCATCAACTTGGAAATTGCTAACACAATAAAAGTGATAACAAACAGGATAAGTCCAAGTTCCATCAAGGCCGAGGTATGTAAACCGCTCTCTGCTTCCGCAAACTCATTTGCCAGTGCCGAGGTGATACTGTTACCTGGCATAAACAGTGATGCGCTATCAAGTTGGTAAGTATTACCAATCACGAACGTCACCGCCATGGTTTCACCCAATGCACGGCCAAGGCCTAACATCACTCCACCGATTACCCCATTGCGGGTATACGGCAGCACGATATTCCAAATCACTTCCCATGTCGTACAACCAATGCCGTAAGCTGACTCTTTCATCATCACAGGCGTTTGTTCAAATACATCGCGCATCACTGATGCAATGTAAGGAATAATCATAATCGCGAGGATTATCCCCGCTGCTAAAATACCGATCCCGAATGCAGGCCCTGAAAATAATTCACCGACAATCGGCACACTCGACATCACATTACCAACTGGCTCTTGGAAATATTCTGCAAACAGAGGAGCAAAGACAAATAACCCCCACATCCCATAAACGATACTTGGGATAGCAGCAAGAAGTTCAATCGCGATACCAAGAGGACGTTTTAACCAATTGGGTGCCAGTTCTGTTAGGAACAGTGCTATACCAAAACTAACGGGAACGGCGATAATCAGAGCAATTAACGATGTAACGATAGTGCCGTAAATAGGCACAAGAGCACCGAATTCTTCAGCCGGTGCATCCCATTCTTTGGTCCACAAAAACGAAAACCCAAACTTTTGCATACTTGGCCAAGATGCAAAAATAAGGGAAATAATAATACCTCCGAGCATTAACAAAGTGATGAGCGCGGCAATCTTTACCAGTGCACTAAAAATCACATCACCTGATTTGCTGGGAGCTCTAAATGCCGTTGTTTTCTCGGCCATGCGCTTTGTTCTCATTTCATTCCTGCTCTTTTCTACAGGATTGCGTTACAACGATGAGCGGGTAAGCCCTGTTCCTCAGCACTTACCCGCCATTTCCAACCCTAAGTGCACTTAGAAAACCTAAGTTCACCTAGAATAATGCTTTACCTTGGCTATCTTTAACTTCTGTTTTCCATGCTGCACGTACTGCTGTCACGACTTCTTGAGGTAAAATTGCGTAATCTAATGCTTCCGCTTGTTTACCACCTTTATCATAAGCCCAGTTGAAGAAGTCAAGAACCGCTTTGCCTTTTTCCGCATTCGCTTGCTGCTTGTGAACTAAGATAAATGTGGTTGAAGTAATCGGCCATGCATTCGCGCCATCACGGTTTGTTAAATCTTGTGCAAAAGATTTAGACCAGTCAACTTTCTTCGCTGCGGCACTGAAACTTTCACCCGTTGGTGAAACTGCCTCGCCATCAGCAGAGATTAATTTAGTATACGCAAGGTTGTTCTGTTTTGCGTATGCATATTCAACATAACCGATAGAACCTGGTAGACGCTGTACGAAAGCTGCAACGCCATCATTACCTTTACCACCTACGCTATTTTTCGGCCAGTTAACGGTAGAACCCGCGCCAACGTCTGATTTCCAGCTTGCACTGACTTTAGCAAGGTAGCTAGTGAATACGAACGTGGTACCAGAACCGTCAGAACGTCTAACAACTGCGATAGCTTGGTCTGGCAAACTAACATTTGGGTTCAATTTAGCGATTGCTGGGTCATTCCATTTGGTAATTTTACCTAAATAGATGTCGCCTAATGTGTTGCCATCTAAAGTCAGTTGCCCTGACTCAATTCCTTTTACATTAACAGCCAGTACCACACCACCGATAACAGTTGGGAACTGGAACAAGCCATCTTCTTTTAATTTTTCATCAGTTAATGGGGCATCAGATGCACCGAAATCAACTGTTTTTGCATTGATTTGTTTGACACCACCAGAAGAACCAATCCCCTGATAGTTTACTTTATTACCTGTTTCTTTCTGATAAGAGTCTGCCCACTTCGCATAAACAGGAGCAGGAAAGGTCGCGCCAGCTCCGGTCAGGCTGGTAGCAGCAAAAGAAGACATTGCAGTCAGAGATAAAGTTGCTGCCATTACGCTTGCTAAGGTGGTACGCGTCATTTTCATAATCCCTCCGGGGATGTATAGAAACAATCAAGTATGAAATTGTTGGGTGTATGTCACGGTAGGAAAAATAGGACAATTTAGTTACGACAACATGTCGTTTTTATGACAGTTTTATGACAATTGCTGATTTTTTCACTGGCGAGGAAACAAAAACGAAGATGAATTAGATTTTATATTATAAAATTCAAATAGTTAAAAAACTATTATTTCAAAGCTGACGTCAAACAGAAAAATGACAGACTGTCATAAAAGCGAAAAATATTTTTATCCTGCAACCATAAAATAATACTCAAAACAATTTGTGTTGCAGCTAGGCGGCAAGTGAGGATATCTCGGAGAGCATACACAAGTATGTGACCCGAGTAGCCGAACGCAGCCAACAACGCTGCAGCACAAAGTGTGAAGAGTAAAAGGATAGCTCTAAATAGTTCAAGTTGTAGGTAGGCGCCAAAAAAGATAGCCTCTTTTCCTACTTGATACAAATAATACTCAAAACAATTTGTGTTGCAGCTAGGCGGCAAGTGAGGATATCTCGGAGAGCATACACAAGTATGTGACCCGAGTAGCCGAACGCAGCCAACAACGCTGCGGCGCAAAGTGTGAAGAGTAAAAGGATAGCTCTAAATAGTTCAAGTTGTAGGTAGGCGCCAAACGAAGATATCCCTAGGAGCATACACAAGTATGTGACTAGGAGAGCTGAGTGTAGGCAACACCCCTACAGCTTGAAATATGACGAGGTATCAGTCTTCTTTCTCTTTAAGAGGGAGCAAAGCCCTAATCGCAAACCCACCACGCTCACTCTTATGGATCTCAATGCTCCCTTCATGAGCATCGACAATTCGGCGAATAATCGCTAGCCCTAGCCCTGTGCCTTTGTTGCTACGAGCTTTTTCACCCTGTACAAATGGCTGGAACAGGCGATGAATATCTTCTTCTTTGATACCTGCACCGTCATCTTCGACTTGGAACCAAACGGAGTCTTCCGTTTTTCCACTACTGACTTTGATCCAGCCATTACCATAGCGATAAGCGTTAACAATCATATTGGTAATCGCGCGTTTAATTGCTAATGGGTTACCATTAACAATCATTGAGCCAGGCTCAAGTGCGGTTTCAATTTCACCGATGACATTACTTTCTGAGTTCACCGCTTCCATTAAAATAGCGTTAAGGTCACAGAATTCCATATCCATTTCTTGACCTGTTTTCAGATAAGACATGAATTGGCCGATGATCGCATCACACTCTTCAATATCTTTATTAATAGATTCAGCTAGATAGCTATCTTCTGGGCTCATCATTTCTGTCGCTAAACGAATACGGGTTAAGGGAGTTCTTAGGTCATGACTTACCCCTGCCATTAAGACAGTTCGGTCATTTTCTAAGGTTTTAATCCCTGCAGCCATGTGGTTAAAAGAACGAATAGCAGCTCTAACCTCAGTGGCGCCTTTTTCCTGCATTGGGGGTAAAATTACCCCTTTGCCGACTTCACCTGCGTGGTATTCCAATTCAAGCAACGGCTTGTTCTGGTAGCGTATATACAACCATACCCCTGCAAAAATGGTGAGAAAAATTGTTAATGTATAGCGAAAAACAAGGGAGAACTGATTTTGGCCGATTTCAGTCAGTGGAACTCGCACCCAAATATCAGGTGCGAGATAAGACGTTAGCCATAGAATGGGATATTCTCGGCCTAATTCAAGGTGAACACTCGCCTTACCACCAATATATTCCGACATGTGTTCGCTTAGAAAATCATACTCTTTTGCCCAATTCAGCCCTTCTTCCATCGCCGCTGAATGTGCATAAAAGGTAATTCCTAATTCATTGTAGATTTTCTTACGCAACGCGGGAGATACCCGCACTGAGGTTCCATCTTGTAGAACCATTTTCTCTGTCATTAATGTTCTTACTTCGTATGCCAGTACCTTGTTGAATTGCTGTAAGCTAGGCATTACAACAAAATTCAACACGACCATATAACTGGTTACGAGACTCGCAAACAGTAAGGCTACAAATAAAAATAACGAGCGAGAAAATGTACTACGCCTTGAGAACCTCAGTCGCTTCATGCTTTACTTCCATCAGGAACAAACACATAGCCCAAGCCCCAAACCGTCTGGATATAACGAGGGTGTGCTGGGTCTTCTTCAACCATGCGGCGTAAACGTGAAATTTGAACATCGATTGAACGTTCCATCGCACTGTATTCACGACCTCGCGCTAAGCTCATTAACTTGTCACGAGATAACGGTTCCCTTGGGTAAGAAACCAACACTTTTAACACCGCGAATTCACCGCTGGTTAATGGCATATTCTCATCACCTTGGAACATTTCTCGTGTCCCAAGATTTAATTTAAATTTACCAAAAGTAATTATCGCATCATCTTGAGATGGCGCACCCGGTAATTCATTAGCTTGGCGACGTAAAACCGCACGAATACGAGCTAGCAATTCCCGTGGATTAAAAGGTTTTGGAATATAGTCGTCCGCACCGATTTCTAAGCCAACGATGCGATCAACTTCTTCGCCTTTCGCTGTTACCATAATAATAGGAATTGGGTTATTTTGACTACGTAAGCGACGGCAAATTGATAAGCCATCTTCACCCGGTAGCATTAGATCTAAGACGATCAGATGAATAGATTCTCTTGTCAGGATTCTGTCCATCTGTTCTGCGTTCGCGGCACTCCTTACCTGAAAACCCTGCTCAGTGAGGTAACGTTCCAGCAGTGCACGTAAACGCATATCATCATCGACGACAAGAACCTTATAACTTTCCTGCATTTTGTAGCCCTCAAGATGTGCATCTTTCAAATTATTTTTTTAATGAATGTAAGTAAAACAATATTAATGCTCACTAATTTACCACTAACGTAGGATTTAATGAATCATTTTACACTTCAGGTGGTTAGTGGCTGGTAGCTTATTTCTAACACAAAATAAGTCACCTGCCCTCCTGGCGTATTTACTGTTATTTCATCATCAACCTGTTTACCTATCAAGGCTCGTGCTACGGGAGAATCAATTGAAATCCATTGTTTTGTAGGGTTGAATTCATCAGCACCGACGATACGGAATATTCTGATATTTTCATTTTCATCTTCTAGTTTAACCCATGCTCCAAAAAACACACGGCCTTCTTGGCGAGGATCAGGCTCGATAATCCTTAATTGATCCAATCTTTTGGATAAGAAACGGATGCGTCTATCAATTTCGCGCAACCTTTTTTTGCCGTAAATATATTCTGCATTTTCTGAGCGATCCCCTTGAGCTGCGGCCTCTGAAACAGATTGAGTAACCCGAGGACGTTCTTCCTTCCACAGGTATTTCAGCTCTTTATCTAATGCATCCCAACCTTCACGTGTAATTAAAAGACTTTTAGTCATAACCTTTGAATATTAATCAGTGAAACCATAATTATAGTATTTTATAGAACATAATCTGAGACTTTCCTACCAATAGGCTCAAATTCAGTCTGGAAATTCTCGTTACCACCAAGTATAACAGTGCAGTAAATTTTTTAACTGTTCTTTCAGTAGGTATTTAAACTCGACATGAATGAAACTCTAAGCCAAATTATTGCAGCGGAACTGCAAGCCCAGCCGAAACAGGTTTTTTCTGCCATCACACTATTAGATGAAGGGAATACTGTCCCGTTTATTGCACGTTACCGTAAAGAGGTTACCGGTGGGTTGGACGATACTCAGCTTCGCCAGCTAGAAAGCCGTTTAGGGTACTTGCGCGAATTAAATGACCGTAAACAAACCATTCTCAAATCGATAGAAGAGCAAGGGAAATTGACTCCAGAGCTTGCCTCCGCTATCGACACTACGCTTAATAAAACCGAACTTGAAGACCTGTATCTTCCTTATAAACCGAAACGTCGCACCCGTGGGCAAATTGCTATCGAAGCAGGGCTTGAGCCTTTAGCGGACACCTTATGGAATGACCCTAGCCAATCACCTGACGAACTTGCAAAAACGTATATCGATGCAGATAAAGGTGTTGCTGATGTCAAAGCCGCCTTAGATGGTGCTCGTTATATCCTTATGGAGCGTTTCGCCGAAGATGCGGCACTTTTAGCGAAAGTTCGTGACTATATTTGGAAAAATGCCCACCTTGTTTCTGTTGTTGCAGAAGGTAAGCAAGAAGAAGGGGTAAAATTTAGTGACTATTTTGAACATCACGAGCCTGTTGCTCAAGTCCCTTCTCACCGAGCTCTTGCGATGTTCCGTGGTCGTAACGAAGGAATTTTACAACTTTCATTAAACTGTGATCCACAGTTCGATGAACCGCCAAAAGAAAGTTACTGCGAAGAAATTATCACCCGCCATTTAGATATTCGTTTAAATAATGCTCCGGCTGACCAATGGCGTAAAGCCGTGATCAGCTGGACATGGCGTGTCAAAGTATTACTGCACTTAGAAACAGAGGTCATGAGCTCACTGCGCGAAAAAGCTGAAGAGGAAGCTATTAACGTGTTTGCTCGTAACCTTAGTGACTTACTGATGGCGGCACCAGCGGGAATGCGTGCCACCATGGGCTTAGATCCAGGTTTACGTACTGGGGTGAAAGTCGCTGTCGTGGATGCGACAGGTAAATTAATTGCGACGGATACGATTTATCCGCATACCGGACAAGCCGCAAAAGCGGCAACCATCGTTGCGGCACTTTGCCAAAAACATAACGTCGAATTAGTGGCGATTGGTAACGGCACCGCTTCTCGTGAAACGGAACGTTTCTTTGCTGAAGTACAAAAACAATACCCTGAAGTCACTGCACAGAAAGTCATTGTCAGCGAAGCTGGCGCTTCTGTTTATTCCGCTTCTGAACTTGCGGCTTTGGAGTTTCCTAGCTTAGATGTGTCTTTACGTGGTGCCGTATCTATTGCTCGTCGCCTACAAGACCCGCTTGCTGAATTAGTGAAAATTGACCCTAAATCCATTGGGGTTGGCCAATATCAGCATGATGTTAGCCAAACCCAGTTAGCGCGTAAACTCGATGCGGTCGTCGAGGACTGTGTAAACTCCGTTGGTGTTGATTTGAATACCGCTTCTGTTGCCTTACTGACTCGCGTTGCCGGTTTAAGCAAAATGATTGCGCAAAACGTGGTGGACTGGCGCGACCAGAATGGCCAGTTTAGTGATAGAAAACAGTTACTCAAAGTTGCACGCCTTGGGCCAAAAGCCTTTGAACAATGTGCGGGCTTCTTACGTATCACCAATGGTGAAAACCCGTTAGATGCTTCTACTGTTCACCCTGAAGCTTACCCGATTGTTGAAAAAATTCTTGAGTCTGTCCGCCAGCCGCTCAAAGAAATTATGGGTAACTCACAGGTGCTTAATGCCTTGAGCCCACGTGACTTTACTACTGAGCAATTCGGGGTTCCAACTGTCACTGATATCATTAAAGAACTGGAAAAACCGGGTCGCGACCCACGTCCTGAGTTTAAAACTGCCACCTTCGCAGAAGGTGTAGAAACGATGAATGACCTGACTTCTGGCATGATATTAGAAGGCGCAGTCACTAATGTGACCAACTTCGGTGCTTTTGTGGATATTGGTGTTCACCAAGACGGTTTAGTTCATATTTCTTCACTTTCAAATAGTTATGTCGAAGACCCACACAAGGTGGTAAAAGCGGGCGACATTGTTAAAGTAAAAGTGTTAGATGTTGATATTGCACGCAAACGTATCGCTTTAACGATGCGTTTAGATGAGCAAGCGGGGGATTCTAATAGTTCTCCTCGCCGTGCCGCCCCTGAACAGGAAAAAAATACGCGTAAAACACCTCAATCAAGAGGAAGTTCACGCCAAAACAACGCATCTTCGGGTAATAGTGCCATGAGTGATGCCCTTGCTGCTGCATTTGGCAAGAAACGTTAACTCTGTTAATAGGCATCGCAATGTACCTGTTGTGGTGCCTATTTCAATAAATAATGCTGTAATTAATTACCCCAGCCAATATATTAGGCATAATTAAACCCTCTCCCCCCGTTTACCCCACCATTATTTTTGCTAACGAAACACCGCAAACTCAATGCTTCGTTGATCCATATCAAGTCAAATTGACGAAAAAAGAGGCTAAATATAATAAAAGGTGGATGATTATGATTCTCATTGTTAATTAGATTTATTGTTGTTTGGTGGCCTCGTTACCTGAGCAATTGTAATCATTAACAATTGTCATCGATATCATTATGAATTAAATGATTAGGAAGACACTATGGCAATACTTCCTCAATGCAGCTACAAAATACTTGGTTTCTCCCCAGAAATCAGTCCTGCATACCGACAAAAACTGCTTTCACTCGGTTTACTTCCGGGTTCTGTCTTTAAAGTGGTGCGTTTAGCGCCTTTTGGCGATCCTGTACAAATAGAAACTCATCGTGTCAGCTTAGTGCTACGCAAAAAGGATCTCGCCCTACTCAACCTAGATGAAGCGACCACCGCTTAAGTATTTCTTTTTTATTATTGGCAAACACTATGAAACGTTTAACCATCGGCTTAATTGGTAACCCCAATGCAGGCAAAACGACCTTATTCAACCAGCTCACAGGGTCAAGACAGCGTGTCGGTAACTGGGCTGGGGTCACTGTTGAACGAAAAGTCGGTCGCTTCCATACAGATGACCATAAAATCGAGCTCGTTGACCTACCTGGCACCTATTCTCTGACCACGATTTCTGAACAAACCTCTCTCGACGAACAAATCGCCTGCTACTTTATTTTAAGTGGTGAGGCAGACATGCTCATTAATGTTGTCGATGCGTCTAATTTAGAACGTAACCTTTATCTGACATTACAATTAGTCGAGTTAGGCGTTCCATGTATTGTCGCCTTGAATATGTTGGATATCGCTCAAAGCCAACATATTGATATTAATATCGCTGAATTAGAAAAACAGCTCGGCTGCCCTGTGATCCCAATGGTTTCAACTCGAGCAACTGGTATCGATAAACTGAAAAAAGCCATTGATACACATCCACAAAATAGCCAGCAAGCCCTTGTGGAATATCCACCCCAATTATTACAGGCAGTGGATTCATTATCTGAACAAATTTCAGCACAACAATTTAGCCACCAGCAACGCCGCTGGTTAGCATTACAGATCCTCGAAGGGGATATTTATAGTCGCCAACGCGCTGAAGTATCTGAAGGGCAATTACTGGCGATACGCCAAACACTGAAAGAAAGCTTAAACGAAGAACCTGAATTACTCATTGCCGACGCACGTTATCAATCTATTGCCACAATTTGCAATGCTGCGATTAACAATAGTGCCGCTGAACCAAATCGACTAACACAATCACTGGATAAATTTATTCTGAGCCGTTGGCTCGGCGTACCAATTTTCTTGTTTGTGATGTATTTGATGTTCGTCTTAGCCATCAACATTGGCGGCGCCTTACAACCCTTCTTTGAAGGCGCATCAGAAGCGATATTTATCCATGGAATTCAATGGTTAGGAGATTATTTCAGCTTCCCTGATTGGCTAACTATTTTCCTTGCTCAAGGTGTTGGTGGCGGTATTAACACGGTTTTACCGTTAGTGCCACAAATCGGGATGATGTACCTGTTCCTTTCAATACTGGAAGACTCGGGCTATATGGCGCGAGCGGCTTTCGTAATGGACCGCCTCATGCAAGCACTAGGTTTACCGGGTAAATCCTTCGTACCTTTGATTGTCGGTTTTGGTTGTAACGTACCATCCATTATGGGTGCCCGCACGTTAGACGCACCCCGTGAAAGACTAATTACTGTATTAATGGCTCCGTTTATGTCTTGTGGGGCAAGACTGGCCATTTTCGCCGTTTTTGCTGCCGCTTTCTTTGGTAAAAATGGGGCAAGTGTGGTCTTTTCTCTCTATATTTTAGGGATTGTTGTCGCTATCTTAACTGGGTTACTACTAAAACATACCCTCATGCGTGGCGAAGCCTCTCCATTTATCATGGAACTTCCGGTTTACCATGTGCCACACATCAAAACACTACTGATTCAAACATGGCAACGCCTCAAAGGCTTCGTGGTACGTGCAGGTAAAGTCATTATCGTTGCCAGTATCTTTATTGGTGCATTAAATAGCTTTTCTTTCTCTGGTAAGCCTGTTGATAATATTAATGACTCCGCACTGGCTTCTGTCAGTAAAGTCATAACCCCTGCTTTACAACCTATTGGCGTGCATGCTGATAACTGGCAAGCGACCGTTGGGTTGATTACCGGGGCAATGGCCAAAGAGGTGGTAGTGGGAACACTAAACACCCTGTATACCGCTGAAGCCATTACATCTGAGCCGTTTGATGCAGAATCTTTCAATTTATGGGAAGAACTGGGAGATGCGGTTTCTGAAACTTGGGATAGCTTAAAAGAAACCTTTACCTTAAGCGCGCTATCAAACCCTATCGAAGCTAGTAAAGGCGATGGAGAGATGGAATCCGGCTCAATGGGAACCATGGCAGCAAAATTTGGTTCAGGAATTGCAGCTTACAGCTACCTCATCTTCGTCTTGCTGTATGTGCCTTGCGTCTCGGTGATGGGGGCTATCGCACGTGAAACCAATAAAAGCTGGATGAGTTTCTCCATTCTGTGGGGTTTAAATGTGGCTTATAGTCTTGCAGCTCTATTTTACCAAACAGCGACTTTCAGCGAACACCCACAAAGTAGCTTGATTACCATTACTGCGGTTATCCTGTTCAACCTTGCCTTGTTTATATTCTTACGTCGCATGCGTAGCCGCGTAACCTTGAATATCAAGAGCAAAACCGCAGAGCAATGCTCTGGCTGTTCAAGAGATGCTTGCCACTAAGGAATGAAACGATGACCAGCTTGCTACAAATAAGAGATTTAATCGCCTTATATGGGCAAGCTGACATCGCACTACTTAGTGAGCAGCTAAATACGCCAATCCCATTAATTAAAGCAATGGTTGAGAAGCTAGTAAGTTTAGAAAAAATTGAACAAGTCGATATCAGTGCTTGTTTAACAGGCAGTAGCTGTAAAGGTTGCCCTGAAAGCACTGATTGCGCTCATTTTGTGTATAAAATCAAATAATAGAGACACCACAAAAAATCAGCCCCAAATTAGGCTGATTTTTTTTATTTATTCCTCGGTACGACTTTGAAAATCCAACAAGTATTCGCAGAACTCATCAGGATGAGAAATAAATGGCGCGTGAGCGCTATTGCGCATAATCACGGATGGCGAATTCGGATACAGCTCATCTAAAATAGGCACTATTTTGCGCGGTACCAAGCCATCGAGATAACCATAAATGCGCAAGAAAGGAATAGGTAACTGTTTTAATTCATCCCGCAAATCTTCGGTACGTAATGATTCAAGCCCTGCATTTAGTGTTTCAACAGTTGGAATAGGCTGCTCAAGTACCACAGATTTCAAAGTTTTTGCATCATTTCTTGCACTTTCAGTGCCTAAAGTTTGCAATGCTAAAAAACGCTCGACGGTGCGATGAAAATCAGCCGAAAGTTGCTGCTCGAAACCTAATAAAACCTCTGGCCGGATCCCTGCCCAACCGTTTTCTTCTGCTTTAAAGCATGGGGAAGAAGCAACGGTAATTAACCCTTTGACTTCATAAGGATGGTCAAGCGCAATACGGCTTGCAACTAGCCCACCAAGTGACCAACCGAGCCAAATCGCGTTTTTAGGGGCTTGCTCCCACAAAATATTCGCCATCGATTGAATATTCATGGGGGAGAACCCTTGGCTACGTCCGTACCCCGGCAAGTCAACCAAATGAACCCGAAAGTGCGAAGCGATTCGCGGAATAATTGTTTGCCAGACTTGTGCATTCAATCCCCATCCGTGCAGCAACACAAGATCTTGTTTACCTTCACCAACGGTCTGCCAATATAACTTTGCCATCGTTACACTCTCTTCATTCATTTATTCGTCAACTCGTTTAACAGGACTCTACTATGCTAACAATGGAGGGGGGCTGCTGGCTATGCCATCAATCACTAAAATTACCTCATCAAGGTGTTTGTAGTTTTTGTCTTGAAGGATTACCTAAAATGCCAACCTGCTGTTTGCGCTGTGCTTTACCCTGTGAACAGCCTACCATGGAGTGTGGACGCTGCCTAAAAAACCCTCCTGCATGGCAGAGAATTATCACTGTAACCCCATACCAAGCCGCTTTACGCATGTTAATCCATCGGTTTAAATTTCAAAAACAACCTCAGCTTGCTTTTACTCTAGCTCGTATCTTTGCGTTATTTTGGCTCACGGGTTACCGCCAACAAAAATGGCACAAACCGGACTTAATTGTCACAATTCCATTGCATCGCCGCCGTCTGTGGTGGAGAGGATTTGACCACATGGCATTAATAGGCGAAAATTTATCCAGATGGTTAAATATCCCCTATTCGCAAAATTCATTATCGCGTAGTCGTGCTACACTGGCACAGACAACACTAAAACGTGAGTATCGCCAAAACAACCTAAAGGGAGCATTTACCTTAAACGACTCGGTTTCAAACCTACATGTTGCTGTTATTGATGATGTTATTACAACAGGTTCCACGATGAATGCCGCAGCACAATTGTTGATTTGTGCGGGAGCACGTACTGTTGATGCATGGTCACTGTGTCGCACCTTGTAGGAAAGGGGTAAATGGGCGTATTATAACCAACTAAAGCAGTCAACTATTATTGAGCAAATGATTATGATTAATATTACTGAAGCAGCACAGGCTCATTTTGCCAAGTTGTTGGAAAATCAAGAGCCAGGAACTCAAATCCGTGTTTTTGTTATCAACCCAGGCACACCAACCGCAGAATGCGGTGTGTCATACTGCCCTCCGGGTGCCGTTGAAGCAACAGATAAAGAACTAAAGTTCGAGAAATTATCTGCTTATGTTGATGAAATTAGCGCTCCATTCTTGGATGATGCCGAGATTGACTTCGTTACCGACCAACTAGGCTCACAACTGACGTTAAAAGCGCCGAACGCCAAAATGCGTAAAGTCTCTGATGACGCACCATTAATTGAGCGTGTTGAGTATGTTTTACAGTCACAAATTAACCCACAACTTGCCAGCCACGGTGGCCGTGTTTCCCTGATGGAAATCACCGATGAAGGCTTTGCAATTCTGCAATTTGGTGGCGGCTGTAACGGTTGTTCAATGGTCGATGTCACGCTTAAAGAAGGTATCGAAAAAGAACTTCTCAAAATGTTTGAAGGTGAGCTAAAAGGCGTTAAAGACCTGACTGAACACCAACGTGGCGAGCACTCTTTCTACTAATCAATACCACGAATATTTGGCACTCTGTTTTTACGAGTGCCTATTATTTAACCTTTAATGGGTTGTTACCTACTGTATTCGGTATTTTATGGACCATTTTGAAACACTAACACCAGAACAAGCCTATCAACATTGGTTAGACGGCACGGCCATACTGGTAGATGTACGAGACCCACAAAGTTTCCGTGCAGGCCATGCTAGTGGAGCCTATCACCTCACCAATGAGTCACTGAGCCAATTTTTAGAACAAACGGATTACGAACAACCTGTTATGGTGATGTGCTACCATGGGCACAGTAGCCAAGGTGCTGCACAATATCTGATCAACATTGGCTTTGAATCTGTATATAGCATCAATGGTGGATTTGAAGCATGGTTAAGGGAATATCCACAAGCCGTTACGGCTCTCTAGATGAGAAAACGCATTCATGATCCACATCACCTCCTTTGCTAATCCCAGAATGGCGCAAGCCTTTGTTGACTATATGGCTAGCAAAAATATTCACTTAAAAATAAAGCCATCACAGGAACAAGCTGTCTTTGAGCTTTGGCTAGAAGATGAGCAACTTCAACCTCAAGTCCAAAAAGAATTAGATATTTTTCTACAAGACCCAAATCACCCTCGCTACCTAGAAGCCAGTTGGCACACGGGAAGCGCAGATACCCAGTTTCAATATCGCAATTACCTAACTTGGGGTTACCTTAAAGAACAATCTGGCCCTTTAACTATCGCTGTTATTTTGTTGTCGATTGTTGTATATCTTTGGGTAGAAATGACTGATGCACGAGAAGTTCTACGTTATTTGGCATGGCCTATTGGCGACCAACAAACGGAACTTTGGCGTTGGTTTAGTCCTGCATTGGTGCACTTTTCGCTATCACATATTGGTTTCAACCTTGCGCTCTGGTGGTTTTTGGCTGGGCAAGTAGAACGAAAGCTCGGAACGGGTAAATTATTCACTATCTTACTGGTCTCAGCGCTGTTTAGTAACTGGGGGCAGTCGCTGTTTAGTGAAAACAACTTTGGCGGCTTATCTGGTGTCGTCTATGCCCTTGTCAGCTATGTGTGGTTAACGGGTGAACGTCGTCCCGAAAGTGGCATCAGTGTTCCTCGAGGGTTAATGATATTCTCGATTATCTGGCTTTTTTTCGGTTACTTCGATGTTTTAGGTATGCATATTGCCAATGCCGCACATACTTCAGGGTTAATTATCGGCTTATTGATGGGAGTATGGGATAATAGGCACAGTTTTAAACACCAGAGCTCCAGATAAAACATTTTAATAATTAGAGGCTAACGCTGTGAAACAAACCCAGAGACATGATGCAATAGTTGAGCTTGTGCGTCTTCAGGGATATGTCAGTACTGAAGAACTCGTCGAACACTTTGAGGTTAGCCCTCAAACGATCCGTCGAGACCTCAATGACCTCGCTGAACAGAATAAAATTCAGCGGCACCACGGTGGCGCAGCACTGCCTTCAAGTTCTGTGAATGCAGCTTATAATGACCGTAAAATCATGTGGTCAGATGAAAAAGCGCGTATCGCGCAGCATGTTGCAAGCCAGATCCCTGATGGTGCGACACTATTTATTGATATTGGTACAACCCCTGAAGCGGTTGCTCATGCGCTGGTTAACCATAAAAACCTACGTGTGGTGACCAATAATCTTAACGTCGCCACCTTGCTGATGCCAAAAGAAGACTTCCGCCTAATTTTAGCGGGAGGTGAAGTACGATCACGAGATGGCGGTATTGTCGGTGAAGCGACCCTCGATTTTATTTCCCAATTTAGGTTAGATTACGGCATTTTGGGTATCAGTGGTATTGATATGGATGGCTCATTACTTGAGTTCGATTACCACGAAGTTCGTACCAAACGCGCGATTATTGAAAATTCACGTTGTGTCATGCTTGTCACCGACCATTCTAAATTTGGTCGTAACGCGATGGTTAATCTGGGTAATATGAACCTAATTGACTATTTATTTACTGATAAACAGCCACCAGACAGCATTCTCAAAGTGATTGAGCAACATAATGTTCAATTAGAGCTTTGTTAATCAAATAGTTACCTTCATGATGGTAGTCCCAGCTACCATCATGTTCATTAGTCCCCTTCCCCACCATAGTCCCCCACCTTACAGGTGTTTTTTTCTTTTTCGCGCGAAACCCTCTTTTCCCTCTTGTAAATAACAATACTTTATATGTGGGTATTGAAAAAAAATTGTTACCAATATCACGCAGTTGTTATTTTTTTCATTAATAATAGTTGGCATCACTATCTATTTTGACTACAATCAAATGAGCGAAAACGAACATTATTGAAAGTGTTTCGAACATCTCAGGGGGATGCATGGAAACTAAAGACTTGATTGTCATCGGCGGCGGGATCAACGGCGCTGGAATTGCAGCAGATGCTGCAGGTCGTGGATTATCGGTATTACTGCTCGAAGCTCAAGACTTGGCAAGTGCGACTTCATCTGCGAGTTCTAAACTCATTCATGGTGGCTTACGTTATTTAGAGCATTATGAATTTAGATTAGTCAGCGAAGCTTTGGCAGAACGTGAAGTGCTATTACGATTAGCACCGCATATTGCCTTCCCAATGCGCTTCCGCTTACCTCATCAGCCTCATTTACGTCCAGCTTGGATGATCCGTATTGGCCTATTCTTATATGACCATTTAGGCAAACGTGTCAGCTTACCAAGTAGTAAGGGGCTGAAATTCAACCAAAACTCTGTACTAAAACCTGAACTAACAAAAGGTTTTGAATATTCCGATTGTTGGGTTGATGATGCGCGTTTAGTTGTGTTAAACGCTCAAGAAGTGGTACGTAAGAGTGGTGAGGTTCGTACTCGCACAAAAGTGACTCGCGCTTACCGTGAAAACGGCTTATGGGTTGTTGAGGCTCAGGACTTACGTACAGGCGAAACCCATACATGGAAAGCAAAAGGGCTGGTTAACGCCACAGGGCCTTGGGTAAAAGAGTTCTTTGATGATGGGCTGAAATTAAAATCACCTTATGGTATTCGCCTAATCAAAGGGAGCCATATTGTTGTTCCGCGTGCTCATGATGAACCACAAGCGTACATCTTACAAAATGAAGATAACCGTATTGTATTTGTTATCCCGTGGATGGATGAATTTTCTATCATCGGCACCACTGACGTAGAATACAAAGGCGACCCGAAAGACGTCAAAATTGATGAAAACGAAGTTAACTATTTACTGAAAGTGTATAACGATCACTTCAAAAAACAGTTAACCGTGAGTGATATTGTT
The DNA here is from genome assembly GCF_028481025.1 of Providencia sp. PROV150. NCBI lineage: Bacteria > Pseudomonadati > Pseudomonadota > Gammaproteobacteria > Enterobacterales > Morganellaceae > Providencia > Providencia sp. PROV150. The sequence goes on from NZ_JAMPPJ010000013.1 coordinate 133,675, forward strand.
TGGGACTATTCAGGTGTTCGCCCACTGTGCGACGATGAATCAGACTCACCACAAGCCATTACTCGTGATTACACATTGGATATTCACGATGAACAAGGCCAAGCGCCATTGTTATCTGTATTTGGCGGTAAATTAACCACTTACCGTAAATTAGCGGAAGCTGCTGTTAATAAGTTAGCGACTTACTATCCAAATGCAGGTAGCCCATGGACTAAAAATGGTCAGTTACCAGGTGGTGATATCGAAGGTTGTGACCGTGATGGTTATGCACGTGTATTGCGTCAACATTATCAATGGCTTCCTGAAGGTTTAGCGCTACGCTTTGCCAGAACCTACGGTAGCAACAGTAAGTTAATCCTTGAAGGTGCAAATTCACTCAGCGACCTCGGTGAAGCCTTCTCTGCGAATGTCTATGAAGCAGAATTACGTTACTTAGTCAAACATGAGTGGGTAACAGAATTGGATGATGCCATTTGGCGTCGCACTAAATTGGGTATGTGGCTGAATGAAGAAGAAAAACAGCGCATTGCTCAGTGGTTAGCAAAAAATGGGTTGTCAGAGCACACCTCTGCATAATCGTAAAAATCTCGTTGTTATAAAATCTCGTTGTTAATGGAAAAGGCCAGTTGCAATTGTTGACTGGCTTTTTCTATTTTTAGTTTGTACGACTTTCAGAAAAACCCCAATCACGATAATTTGCACAAATCAATTCCATCTGTTTATAATGTACGCGACCTTACTTCTCACCCAACTTCGCAGGTACGCCTCACGATGAACTAAGCACTGCCAGAAAATATTTTCTAATACCCTTTTGGTATTCATTTTTCTGTTCCTGGCAGGCAACCGCTTTCATCGACACTTCTTGATAAGTCAACGACGTTGTCTGTCCTCATTATTTTGGAGGTGCATATGACGATAGCTTGTCACTTTTCACAGCTCAATATTGAATTTAACCAAACCGCCCTTTTTCCACCGATAAGCGGGACGTTGTCATGCCAAAAAAATGCTCTAATTGGCCATAATGGCAGAGGAAAATCGGTTTTAATGCGTATTCTTGCTAACCAATTGCGCCCTACACAAGGGAATGTACATTGGAACCTCCCCTTTATCTATGTTGAGCAGTTAACTCGGCTAACGGGCGAAACACTCGTCGATGCCTTAGGCATCAAGGAACTTTATCATGCATTTTCACGCATTGAGGCAGGAAATGGTTCTTTGGCAGATTTTGAACTAACGGAAGATAAATGGCATTTACCTTCCCAATGGCAAAGTTTATTGGACTCTGCTGGGCTAGCTATCTCAATGGAAGCTCCTATCTCCCATTTAAGTGGGGGTGAACGTACCCGTCTAGCCCTTTGCCGTGCATTTCTTCATCAAGATCACTTTTTGCTACTTGATGAGCCGGATAACCATTTAGATACGCAAAGTCGGCAATGGCTCAGCCAAAAGCTTACTGAGCATCGGGCTGGCTGCCTAGTTATCTCTCACAACAGAACTCTGTTAGGCGAAATGGATGCTATTTTTGAATTAACGGAAAAAGGCTTACACGAATATGGGGGAAATTATGCGTTATACGATACCCAAAAAAACTTGGAAATTGCCGCAATTGATGCACAAAGTGAGCGCTTAGAAAAACGTATTCACCAAGAGAAAAAGCAGCAACAGGCCACATTACAAAAAGCCGCTCAACGCAAGAAACAGGGGGAAAAAATTCGCTATGGTGGGTCGCAATCCTTACTGCTACTTGATATGCAAAAGAACCGTGCAGAGAAAAGGCAATCAAATGTCGCAGAACGGCACCAACGGGTTATGGATAATCTGCAAAGCCAACAACAGGAAAACCAAGAAAAAGCTCGCTATATCAAGCCACAAAAAATGACGATTAACTATCAAAATGAAGGTAATAAAGTCACAATTTTTGCTTCTAACTTGTGTTTGCCCTACGGTTATTCATCACCACTTTCATTCACCATATACAGTGGAGAACATTGGCATATTCAAGGGCGTAATGGCTGTGGTAAGTCAACACTACTTAAAGTGCTTGCTGGCCTATTGCCATCATCTTCAGGAGAGTGCCGCCTAAGCGGTGAATTTTGCTATTTAGACCAACACCTCAACTTACTCGATAAGACATTACCTGTCGCTGAAGCACTTCATCAATACCAACCGTTGTTTACTGTAGAGCAGTGGCGCACGCAATTAGGTATGCTGCGAATACGAGGAGATAAATCATTACTGCCACTACAGCAGCTCAGTGGTGGTGAGCAGTTAAAAGCAACACTACTGGCGCTCACGCATAGCCCGAACCCACCCGCTATTTTATTACTCGATGAACCGGATAACCATTTAGACTTGGATTCAAAACAACTACTTGAAGCGCTATTGCAGGACTACCAAGGAACACTCTTACTGGTTTCTCACGATGACGCCTTTATTGCAAACTGCAATATAACCCATACGCTAAATCTTTCTGATAAATAACTGTCTACTAGGCCACTGCCAAATTAGGTGTGGCCATCTGCTTTAATGGATAAACGTATTTTTGACACGATGAGAAACTAAAAAGTAGGGGATCCATAACACACAATAGAAGCTGCCATTTATAGCGGTAATAATATTTGAGTAGTTAATTTCCAAACCAAATATATATGGGAACACAAAACGAGCAACTAATACCATTAAAGTAAACAGTACCATGGTGGTGATAAACAGCCACTTCGCCTGTTTTTTCCATTTAACCGCAGCGATAAACGTCCAAAGAAATAGAGCAATTAAAACACCATAACCTAGTTGCAAGAGGTAAAAACCTGTCGCAAAGCCTGAAATATAAAAATCAGAATCCGCTTCAGTTGCCAATGACCATGCAGTTTGTACTTGCGAAATTTCTTGTAATAGCATCGTGACCGTTTTGTACAACATATAAAACAGACCAATAACCGGTAAAATTAACCATCCACTGAGTCCCTGTAACGGCTTTTTAACTACCGGCTGAGCCTCTGGTGATATTATTGCTGGCTCTGTTTGCGTGGTTGATTGCTGAATATCCATTCAAATAACCTTTATTTACTATTTACTTTGCATTTTTTCTTCAAGAAATGTCTTGAGTACAATTGCTTGATTATGTTCTGTATTTTTAGCACTGTATAACAGTGTTAAGTCACCTTGTTTTGCTTGTGAAACCAATACCTGCCAAGCTGTTGTGTTATTAAGTTCCTGCTGATATCGCTCGATAAATTGAGCAAACTGATCTGTGTTCTGATGAAACCATTTTCGTAACTCATTGGAAGGTGCAACGTCTTTATTCCAAGAGTCGTGGTGTAAGTCTGTTTTTTTTATTCCTCTTGGCCACAGTCTATCGATAAGCACGCGATAACCATCATTATCGTCAACAGGGTCATAAACTCGTTTGCATTTAATCATCATTTACCTACCCAATAAGTAAACCGCAGCATTTTATTTATTAATTTACAAAAGTATTTTTAACACGCCTTGAAACTAAAAAATACGGTATCCAAATGGCACAAGCAATTAGAGCCCGAAAAATATCTTTGATATCGGAGGCTTCAACCTCTAAATCCAATAAAATACTTGCGAGTATAATATCCGTAACCGTCAAAACTAAAGAAAAGATCTGGAAAAAAATATAAATTTTAATTGTGAGTTTTTTCTTTGTAAAAAAGACATAACTTAGGAAAAGTAAGGTGGCGTATAAAATAACGTTACCTAAAACTTCAAAGTAGATTAGCTCTTTAAATAATGGAATAAATGAACTTGATTGTGGGTCTGTTAATTCAATCCAATATTCAATCACTTGAGCATTTTGCTCATAAATCGAAAAAGGCAAAATAATCAAGGACAATATTATCCCTAACATGGGTAAAATAAGCCATCCACCAATGCCTTTTAATTCCTGCCTTGGTTGTGGTGATGGTACCGAAGTGCCATGAGATGAACTGTGACCTTCAGTTTTCATTTACACTTCCTTATTAAACAGACAAATAATATCAATACAAAATAAATAGCCCTGTATAAGATAGCATACCTACTCAACAAAAAATGAGTAACTAAATGCGCTAATTCACAATTATATTGCTAATAAAGAACAATCTGACAAGGCCATCATTATGCAAATATTTACCGCACAGTTACCACTCCCTACCAATTACCTTTATGGTGATTTTTTTGCCTTTCATTTAAGAGATCAACACAATGTCGCGGAAATAGTAGAAGAAAATACATTACATAAAGGCATAATATGGCAACAACATGCAACAAAAATGACATTGGAACTTAAAAAACAACAAACAACGATTTCATTAGCGATTGATTCTCCATCTATCATTATCAATGAGCAAGATTTACTAACGCTGGCACAGCATGTACTTGGTTTGAAACAAAATATTGATGAGTTCGAAAAACGCTACCTTGAAACCCCAATACTTGGACAGCTCATTGAAAAACAAAGAGGATTACGGATTTATCAATCTGCTAGTGCATTTGAAGCGTTAGTTTGGGCTATTATTGGGCAACAAATTAGTGTCCATGCAGCTATCGCCATTCGTCGGCGATTTATCCAAGCCGTGGGGATTCAGCATGCTTCAGGTATTTGGTGTTTTCCCGATGTTCCACAAGTCAGGTTAGTTGATGACGAAATACTGCGCCAAACGGGTTTTTCAAAGGGAAAAATTATCGCCCTCAGAGCTCTTTGTGACGCCATCGAAAATCAACAAATTGATTTATCACAGCACGTGACTCATTCCAATGCGAATCAAATAACTGAACAATTATTACAAATCAAAGGTATTGGACCTTGGACTGTGAGCTATGCTTTACTTAGAGGATTCAACTATTTAGATGGCTCTTTACATGGAGATGTGGCGGTAAGACGTAATTTGCAAACATTACTTGCGAAATTAGAACAGCCCTCCGCCAAAGAAACGGAAAAATGGTTGGAACAATTTTCCCCATGGCGTGCACTGGTTGCCGCCCATTTGTGGCGTAGCCAGTCAGCCGCAGGTTATTGAATAGTTTTAAAAAGCCCACTTCAATAACCTGAAATGGGCTTTCCTACTATTCACAATAATGATTTAACGTAACCAGTTCGTTTTCACTAATTGAACGACTTCATCACCGCGACCACTCATAATCGCTTTTAACATATACAAGCTAAAGCCTTTCGCTTCTTGTGCCGCAATTTCTGGTGGCATAGACAGCTCTTGTTTGGCGGTTAGGACATCAACTACCACTGGCCCATCATGGGCAAAAGCTTCTTTTAATGCACCGTCTAGATCTTCACTTTTTTCAACACGGATCCCTTTGATACCCGCAGCATTCGCAATCGCTGCAAAGTTAGGGTTATGTAAATCCGTTCCCGCTGTTAAGAAACCAGCCACTTTCATTTCCATGGCAACAAAACCGAGCACCCCATTGTTATGAATGATGATTTTTACCGGTAATTGCATTTGAGAAAGAGAGATAAAGTCCCCCATTAGCATACTGAAACCGCCGTCGCCACACATTGCAACCACTTGACGTTTTTTATCAACGGCCTGCGCACCAATAGCTTGTGGCATCGCATTCGCCATTGACCCGTGGTTAAAAGAGCCAATTAAACGGCGCTTACCGTTCATTTTCAAGTAGCGCGCAGCCCATACTGTCGGGGTTCCAACGTCACAGGTGAAAATCGCGTCATCAGCAGCTAATTCACTAATTTTTGTTGCAAGATACTGAGGATGTATTAACCCCTCATGACCCGGTTTAGCGAGGTCATCTAACCCTTTTCGAGCCTCTGCATAATGTTTTAAAGCGCCATCAAGGTGTTTTGTATCTTGTTTAGCCTCTAAATGTGGCTGTAATGCATCTAATGTTGCTTTGATATCACCAATCAGCCCCATATCAATATGGCAGTGGGAGCCCAAGCTACCTGCATTAATATCAACCTGAATGATTTTAGCTTCGCTTGGGTAGAAAGGACGGTATGGAAATTGTGTCCCTAACAAAACAACCGTATCTGCATTCATCATTGCGTGGTAACCTGATGAAAAACCTATTAAGCCTGTCATCCCAACGCTGTATGGGTTATCCCATTCAATATGTTCTTTACCACGTAACGCGTGTACTACCGGTGCTTTTAGTGTTTCTGCTAGTTTAACCACTTCATCATGGGCACCTGCGCAGCCATTACCACAGAATAACGTGATATTCTTAGACTGATTCAGCAATTCAGCGAGTTTTTCGATTTCACTTCGCTGAGGCATAATCAGTGGGGCTTGTGGTTGATACCATGTTTCTTTCGCGGACTCTGGCGCATCTTTTAGCGCAATATCACCCGGAATCACGACCACGGATACCCCTTTATTTAGAATCGCTTTACGCATAGCGATACCAAGAACTTGTGGAATTTGCTCTGGATTAGAGACCATTTCACAATAATGGCTGCACTCGCGGAATAATTCAGTTGGATGGGTTTCTTGGAAATAATTACTACCAATTTCGCTAGATGGAATATGAGCGGCGATTGCCAAAACGGGCACTCGATTACGATGGCAATCATACAGCCCATTAATAAGGTGCATATTTCCCGGCCCACAAGAGCCTGCACATACGGCTAAATTACCAGTTAGCTGAGCTTCTGAACCCGCAGCAAAGGCAGCGACTTCCTCATGGCGAGTTCCTAGCCACTCAATAGCGCCTTGACGACGCAAGCTGTCGGTTAAGCCATTCAACGAGTCTCCTGTAACGCCCCAAATACGTTTAACACCTGCATTATCAAGTACTTTTGCAATATAGGATGCAACACTCTGTTTTTTCATAATGGCACTCTTTTAAGTCGGATGTGATACCCTTGATATCTTGCAGCTCAAAATATGAAAGGTACTTTTAGAAACATAACAACATTCAAAGTAGAATCTTGTCATACTCGCGTATATCAAACCCAATATCGATAATAGATTGATTGTAACTAAGTAAATTCCTCATTCCTACTCATCAAATTAAATATAAAACAGAACAGCACAATCCACCGTTATTATCAAAAGAAGAGGATAGCAACAAGATAAATAAATAGACGAGTTATTAACAACTTAAGCAAAACAAGAACATCATAAAAAGATGGAGTTATCTGCATATATTATTCATCACAGTCACACCATTGTTTCCACCATATTAAATCAATAACCTTATATATTTATGACAGACTAAAACTCACCAAAAAACATATACTAAATTGATTTAAAACAATTTATATTCACCTAATTGATCCCCAAAGTTCTATTTTTTCAAGTATTAAATTCAATCGTTATATTACCAATATAAAATCCCAATAAGGCGCATGAATCAGTATAAAGCACCTACATTTTACATTTGTTCGATATTAATGTAGTATTAGTACTGTATTTTTTAACTCAAGGTGACTTTTTTGCTGTATTTTAAAGACAGACACTCTCATTATTCTACCCATTACATACCTATTTTAGCCTGTTATTTCAGCACAACATAAAAACACTAAAAACTTATCTATTACGTAAACAACGTCTATTCTAAATAATAAGGTTTTATATTTTCCGATGTATGAAAACCCATATCTTAAGTGCTGTTGTTTCGATTATTGAAATTAAAATAAGAGGATGGTTTCATGAGATTCAAGAAGAAAAAAGAAAAACCGTTAAATATTAGTGATATTACTATTATTGATGACGGTAAACTCAAAAAAGCAATTACCGCGGCTTCGCTGGGTAATGCGATGGAATGGTTTGATTTTGGGGTATACGGTTTCTTAGCCTATGTTCTAGGTCAGGTTTTCTTTCCGGACGCATCACCGAGCGTACAGATGATTGCCGCATTAGCCACTTTCTCCGTGCCTTTCTTAGTTAGGCCATTAGGTGGTGTCGTTTTTGGTATTTTAGGTGACAAATACGGCCGTCAAAAAGTCCTTTCGATGACAATTATCATCATGGCAGTCAGTACCTTCTGTATTGGTTTGATTCCATCATATGAAAGCATCGGTATCTGGGCGCCCATTCTGTTATTAATTGCTAAGTTAGCTCAAGGTTTCTCGGTAGGTGGTGAATATTCTGGTGCAGCAATCTTTGTTGCTGAATACTCACCAGACCGTAAACGTGGCTTTATGGGAAGTTGGTTAGACTTTGGCTCTATCGCCGGTTTTGTCTTAGGTGCGGGTGTCGTAGTACTAATTTCCAGTATCGTTGGGGAAGCTAACTTCCATGATTGGGGCTGGAGAATTCCGTTCTTCTTAGCATTACCGTTAGGGATCATCGGGTTATATCTACGTCATTCACTAGAAGAAACCCCTGCTTTCCAACAACATGTCGAATCGTTAGAAAAGCAAGATAAAGCCAATATTCAAAACCCACCAAAAATCTCAGTACGTGAAGTGGCGACTAAGTATTGGAAAAGCTTGATGATTTGTGTTGGCTTGGTTATCGCAACCAACGTGACTTACTATATGTTGCTGACCTACATGCCAAGTTACTTATCACACAACCTGAATTACTCTACTGACCATGGTGTGCTAATTATTATTGCAATTATGATTGGTATGTTATTTGTTCAACCGATTATCGGTTTAACCAGTGATAAAATTGGTCGTCGCCCATTTGTCATTACCGGTAGCGTAGGGCTGATTTTATTGGCATACCCTGCGTTTATGTTAATCAACAGTGGTTCTGTTGGCTTAATTTTCCTAGGTTTATTAATTTTAGCGGTGCTGTTGAACTGTTTTACAGGGGTTATGGCTTCCATTTTACCCGCGATTTTCCCGACACATATTCGTTACAGTGCGTTAGCTATTGCCTTTAACATTTCAGTATTAATTGCCGGTGCGACACCGACTGTTGCGGCATGGTTGGTCGAATCAACCACTGACTTATATATGCCAGCTTATTACTTAATCGTGATTGCTTTAATCGGCTTATATACGGGTATCAGGATGCCAGAAACGGCGAATAAGCCATTGCGTGGAGCAACACCTGCGGCATCAGATAAAGCTGAGGCAAAAGAAATTCTTAGCGAGCACTTTGACAATATTGAGCAGAAAGTTGAAGATATTGACCAACAAATTGCTGAGCTTGAGAAAAAACGCCAATCCTTAATCAATCAGCACCCTAAATTAGATTAAACATGAAAGAGCCGGTAAAACGGCTCTTAAGGTTGTTGACAAAGCGGGATAAAAGCGTGGTTTTTCCCA
>NZ_JAMPPJ010000014.1:0-109529 GCF_028481025.1 Providencia sp. PROV150
GAGCCGGTAAAACGGCTCTTTGTTTTAATTTCAACAAAAACTTCAACCAAGGAGGGAGACGATGGCAGCCAAACAAGTTTGTCATCTTATCTGGTTTCGTAATGATCTACGGGTCACTGATAACAAAGCACTTTCCTCCGCCTGCGCAGACCCAAATGCAAAGGTAATCGCCCTTTTTACGGCAACCCCTAAGCAGTGGCAACAACATGATATGGCTGAACGGCAAATTTCATTCATTCACCAGAATCTTGTTGAACTGCAGAATTCACTCGCAGAGCTTGGTATTCCACTGGTTTGCCAAACCGTTAACCATTTCACCGATGCGGCACAATGGGTACTCGATTACGCAAAGACACAGCAAGCGGATGCCTTGTTTTTTAATCGGCAATATGAGTGGAACGAAAAACAACGAGACGAGTGGTTAATCAATCAACCTCATGGGTTGCATATCCATGCTTTCGATGATTATTTATTACTACCACCCGGCTCCGTGACGACTCAAAAAGGGGAGATGTATCAAGTTTATACTCCCTTTCGCCGAGCCTTCCTCACCCAACTTACCGTGACAGATTGCCGTTCACTACGAGCCCCAGAAAAACGAGCGGCCGCTATCAACATCGATAAGGCTTTGCCATTATTTCCGCACCAGCCAATTGAAGACTTCCAGCAATTTCCTGCCGGTGAAAAATCGGCTTTAACGCGACTCAGGCAGTTTTGTTCCCTGAAAGTCGGCGATTATCAAAACGATAGAGATATTCCCTCTATTGATGGTACCAGCCAATTATCACCTTATCTCGCGGTGGGGGTGCTATCCCCTCGCCAATGCTTCAACCGATTACAAGCAGAGAACCCCCAAGTGTTAGATCACCCTGATAGTGGGGCGTTCACGTGGTTAAATGAGTTAGTCTGGCGTGAATTTTATTCGCATCTTTTAGTGGCATTTCCACGCCTATGTCGCCATCAGCCATTTATTCAGTGGACACAACATATTCACTGGAATGATTCTTCAACCGATTTTGCAGCATGGAAAACGGGACAAACGGGTTACCCAATAGTGGATGCCGCTATGCGCCAGCTAAATACAACAGGTTGGATGCATAACCGCCTACGAATGATTGTGGCTAGTTTTTTAGTCAAAGACTTACTGATTGATTGGCGCAAAGGTGAAAAATACTTTATGAGCCAACTGCTTGATGGCAGCTTAGCCGCGAATAACGGCGGTTGGCAGTGGTCAGCCTCTACTGGCGTTGATGCCTCCCCTTGGTTTCGTATCTTTAACCCAACCACTCAAGGGAAAAAGTTTGATGCGCAAGGGGCTTTTATTCGCCATTGGTTGCCCGAATTGCAGCAAGTCCCCGACAAATATATTCATACACCTCATGAATGGGCTGTGATCAGCAACACTGCGCTTAATTACCCAGAGCCGATTGTTGACCATAAACAAGCTCGGTTAGCGACTTTGGCTGCGTTTGAGGCAGGTAAACGTAATAGTTTGAAGCAATAAATCGTTTAAAATACGATAAATAGCAAAGTTATTATTTGCTTTAAGAACTACTATAACGCTTCAATCATAAGGAGCAGATATGAGCGTTATTTTACAAGTTGATTTTCCGTATCAGGGGCCATGGGGTGATGAAATGGCATCCGCAATGAATGATTTGGCGGAATCAATTAACCAAGAGCCGGGCTTTATTTGGAAGATTTGGACTGAAAACCAACAAACACAAAAGGCAGGTGGTGTGTATTTGTTTGCTTCAGAAGCTGATGCACAAGCTTACCTCACCAAACACAGCGCACGATTAAAATCCTTTGGTGTTCCTGATGTTCGCGGTGAAATTTTTGCGGTAAATAACGCGCTTAGCCAATTAAACCAAGCGCAGTTTTTAGCGCAATAATTTTTAGCGCAATAAATAGCTATTGGTACTGAAATTCAAACAACATCACATCTGAGGTAAATGAGCCATCTGCTTGTACTGCAAAGTGGCTTTTTACCTCATCACTTAATGTTCCTTGGTAGTGGCGGATAGCCTCAACGAGTGCCTTTGGTGTACGCATCCGTTCGACCCAACTGGTAAATTCCAGCGCTAAACGGAAACTTTGTACTCGTTGAACAAATAGCCCTGCATTATTAAACATACCAGACCATTCTCCAGCGGAATAATCACGAATGTGTGAAGTATCCCGAAGCACTTCGACAGTTTGTAAGTAAATATCCAATAATGGATGCCCCGGTGATACCACATCAATAAAGATGCCTTTTCCACCCGCTTTGAGCACTCGGCGCACCTCACGTAGCGCTTGTTCCACATCGTGCCAATGGTGTGCTGAATAACGGCTAATCACTCGGTCAAAACAATTGTCATCAAACGGTAGAGACTCCGCAGTCCCTTTGCAGGTAGTGATATTGTTTAATTCACGTTCTTGTGCATTTTTAGCCACAACATTGAGCATTGAGTCCGATAAATCATAAGCCGTCACTGACTTCACCAACGGCGCTGCATGGAAACTGGCATGCCCTGCTCCACAGCCAAGGTCAAGCACGTCCTCGCCCTGACAGCATTGTAGCAATTGTTGCAAAACAAGTAAGTCCTCACCTTGTGCATGAACTTGGCTGGTTAAATACGAGTTTGCTTGCTGGTCAAATTGTTGATAAACCGCTTGATGGTGCGTTTTCATCTTTGTTTCCCTACATTCAGTTGCTAGTAACTCATCACAACAGAAAATGATTGAAAATGCACCTATTAGCTCAATAATTAATTCATATCGTATAATGACTAATGAAAATCACCTACACGACGCTCCACCAGCGTTAAAATACTGTACAACGCCACAACGGTATCATCCTGATTAAACACTTGCACATCCCATTCAACAACACCATTGGGTTTATCTTCAGCAAGTTTTTGCGTTTTTTTGATCTTTTTCTTGCACGTTAGGCGAACTTGTATGGTGTCTCCGATTTTCACTGGTTCAATAAAACGCAAACTTTCCATGCCATAATTGGCGATTACGGGCCCAACACCTGCATCAACAAATAACCCTGCGGCTGCTGAAACGACAAAATAGCCGTGCGCAATTCGTTCACCAAATAACGACTGTGCTGCGCCAATTTTATCGACGTGAACATAAAAATTATCACCGCTGAGACAAGCAAAATTAGCAATATCGGCCTCTGTAACGGTACGCCTTGCAGTCAGTAATGTGTCGCCAATCGCTAAGTCTTCAAAATGCTTACGGAATGGATGAACCACATCAGCGATAGTGTCTGCCCCGCGAATCCATTGCTTGGTAATGGCTGTTAGCATCGAAGGGCTACCTTGGATGGCAGTACGCTGCATATAGTGTTTGACAGCTCTCAACCCACCGAGCTCCTCACTACCACCTGCACGACCTGGGCCGCCGTGTACCAGTAACGGAAGCGGAGAACCGTGGCCTGTAGACTCCGCGGCGGATGCTTCGTTTAAAATTAGCATCCGCCCATGTGCCCGCGCACTCGCACGAATGACCGTTTGCGCGACTTGTGCATCAGCAGTGACTAACGTCCCCGCAAGACTACCTCCACCTAAAATCGCCAACTGCACCGCCTGTTCGATATTGTCATAGCTCATTAATGTGGCGACAGGGCCAAAAGCTTCAATTTCATGTACCGCAGTCGAATTAAAAGGCTCTGCACAATACAACAACGTTGGTGGATAGAAAGCCCCGTACTGGCTATCTGCTCCAATAACATCCAGCTTTTCGAATTGCCCACCACATAGGACTTCACAGCCATGGTCACGTAAATAATTCACCTTTTCTTGTACGTCTTGGCGCTGTTCTAAGTTAATCAATGCGCCCATTCTAACCCCTTCCACCGCAGGATCGCCCACTGTTGTGGCAGATAAACGTTTCAATAATGCCTGCTTCACATTTTCGAGCTGGTTTTTCGGCACAATAATGCGACGAATCGCGGTACACTTCTGTCCCGCTTTCGCTGTCATTTCACGAACGACTTCTTTAATAAATAAAGTAAATTCAGGCTGTTCTGGCTGGATGTCATCACCTAAAATTGCACAATTCAGTGAATCCGCTTCCATTGTAAAAGGCACTGATTTGGCAATGATACATGGATGCGATTTTAGTTTTTGCCCTGTACTAGCCGACCCTGTAAAAGTCACCACATCTTCAAAATCGAGGTGTTCAAACATATCGCCAACACCACCGCAAACCAGTTGAATTGCGCCATCAGGTACCAGGCCGCTATCCACCATTAACTTCACCATCGCCTGTGTTAACTGTGCTGAGGCGGTTGCTGGTTTGATAATAGCAGGCATGCCAGCAAGCCATGTTGGAGCCAGTTTTTCTAACATACCCCAGCACGGGAAGTTAAATGCATTAATGTGCAGGGCAACGCCACGGCGAGATGTTAAAATATGATGGCCAATAAATTGCCCTTGTTTTGATAACGGGATCATTTCATCTTCAGGCCAAATCGTGTCATCTGGTAGCTCACGGTTAGCGAGCCCCGAATAAGAAAACAATGTGGCAATTCCCCCTTCAATATCCACCCAGCTATCCGCTTTGGTTGCGCCAGTTTGTGCCGAAATCGCATATAACTGCGCTTTATGTTCCAGTAGGTATTTTGCTAGGGCCTTAAGCATTTGCCCGCGTTGCTGGAATGTCATCGCTGACAATATTTCGCCCCCCACTTGGCGGCCATATTGCAAACTTTCTGCTAACGGCAACCCTTCAGTCGTCACCGTATATAAGGTTTCATTCGTTAGCGCATGGTGAATTTTTCGCCCTTCGCCCTCACCTTGTACCCATTTTCCCATAATGTAACTTGTTAAATGCTGCATATTCCTCTCCAGAAATAAAAAACATCAATTCAAATCAGATGACAAATATGTATCATAAAAATAATCATAGAAGCTAATTTAAATTTAACAAATTAAGAACGATTTTATATAAAATGCCTATTTCCATTAAAACCACACAAAAAGCAATAAATTTAACTAATTGTTTTTTCTTTAATTTTACTTATTGATTGTGAAGTACATCGCAAAACAAGGTTAATGAATATTGATCTTTATGTTAACAATTCCTAGCATTGATGTTAAATAAACATGATTCACTATTTTAATAAAAAATAACATTAACGAATCACTTAATGGAAAGATCAATGAGCGAGCATAATCAGGCTAACTTCGAAGCCAAAATCGAAGCAGATATTTCCATCGAGCCCAAGGACTGGATGCCCGATGCGTATCGGCAAAATCTTATCCGCCAAATTGGTCAGCATGCCCATTCAGAAGTCGTCGGCATGCTACCAGAAGCGAATTGGCTGACTCGAGCCCCAACACTCCGCCGTAAAGCGATTTTACTGGCCAAAATTCAAGATGAAGCAGGTCATGGTTTATACCTGTATAGCGCTGCCGAAACTCTCGGTTGCTCTCGTCAAGATATCTACCAAAAGTTACTTGATGAAAAAATGAAATATTCCTCCATTTTTAACTACCCGACATTAAGTTGGGCAGACATAGGAGTGATTGGATGGCTTGTCGATGGTGCGGCAATTGTGAACCAAGTTGCATTGTGCCGTGCCTCTTATGGCCCTTATGCACGAGCAATGGTGAAAATTTGTAAAGAAGAAAGTTTTCACCAACGCCAAGGTTATGAAGCTGTTATGGCACTTGCAGAAGGCACCGATGAGCAAAAAGCGATGCTGCAAGATGCGATAAACCGCTTTTGGTGGCCCGTTCTCACGATGTTCGGCCCCAATGATTCGGACTCCCCGCACAGCGCTCAAAGCATGGCTTGGAAAATCAAACGCTTCAGTAATGATGAGCTACGGCAAAAGTTTGTTGATAACACCGTTCCGCAAGTGGAAGCGTTAGGTATGACGATCCCTGACCCTGATCTGGTTTGGGATGAAGAACTTGGTCATTACCGCTTTGGTGAAATCGACTGGGAAGAGTTTTATCAAGTTATTAAAGGCAATGGCATTTGTAATCACGAGCGCCTTAGCGCTAAGCGCAAAGGGTGGGAAGACGGCGCATGGGTACGTGAAGGTGCAATGGCACATAGCCGCAAACAAAAATCCGTTAAAACGGCGGCTTAATCACTGACCATTTTACAAAAAGGAAAACACCATGAGCAATCAAGATTGGCCTTTATATGAAGTTTTTGTCCGTAGTAAGCAAGGGCTTGCGCATCGTCATGTCGGCAGTTTACATGCGGCTGATGACCAAATGGCACTGGAGAATGCCCGCGATGCATATACAAGGCGTAGCGAAGGCTGCTCAATTTGGGTGGTGAAGGCCGCACATTTAATTGCCTCACAGCCCGAAGATAAAAGCACCTTCTTCGACCCTGCGGATACCAAAGTCTATCGTCACCCAACCTTCTATACCATCCCTGATGGTATCAAAAACATGTAAGGAGCTTGCCATGAACCAACAAGAACAGCTCCACCATTACACATTACGACTTGGCGATACCCCCTTAATTTTAGCGCAGCGCCTGTGCGAATGGTGTGGCCATGCCCCTGAGCTCGAAATTGACCTTGCGTTATCCAATATCGGCTTAGATTTGCTAGGGCAAGCGCGTAACTTTTTGAACTATGCCGCGCAATTAAAAGGAACTGAGTGCGATGAAGACACCCTTGCTTTTTTGCGTGATGAACGAGAATTCAGCAATTTATTATTGGTTGAACAACCCAACAATGGCTTTGATGACACTTTAGTGCGCCAATTTTTTATGGATGCTTATCATGTTCCATTATATGAAGCGCTAATTCATAGCTGTGATGAACAACTGTCTGCCATTGCTGAGAAATCCCTCAAAGAAGCCGTTTATCACTTGCGTTTTAGCCGCGGTTGGATGATCCGTTTAGGGGATGGCAGTGAAGAAAGTCATCAACGAATCCAACGTTCAGTCAATGAGTTATGGCGTTTTACTGGCGAACTTTTCCATGCTGATGACGTTGAAATCGCACTTAGCGAATTAGACATCGCCGTTGACCCACGTTCTTTACAAGCCGCATGGTTAAACACCATTAACGAAACATTCACTGAAGCGACCCTCACTGTGCCGGAGAAAAAAGCATATCGCTTAGGCGGCAAACAAGGCAGCCATACTGAACATTTGGGCTTGTTATTAACACAATTGCAGTTTGTGCAACGCGCTTACCCGAACTGCCAGTGGTGATGCTATGGAACAGAGACTGCAACATTGCGAACTTCAATCGCCCCAAGTTCACCAGATCTGGCAACAGCTCCACCAAATACCCGATCCTGAACTACCCGCACTCTCTATTACTGATCTTGGCATGATCCGCAATGTGCTACCTGCGGCTCAGGGTTGGAAAGTTATTTTTACACCTACCTATTCAGGTTGCCCAGCAACTGAATTTTTACTCAATGAAATTAAAACTGTTCTAGGTAATGCGGGTTTTCCAAATATCGATATCGAAATTCTGTTAACCCCTGCGTGGACAACAGATTGGATGAACCAAGATGCAAAAAGACGCTTGCGTGAATTCGGTATCGCACCACCACAAGGTACGTCCTGCGAGCACCCAGAACACAAAGGTGCGGTTCGTTGCCCACGTTGTGACAGCGAGCAGACCGAAAAAATTAGTGAATTTGGTTCCACTGCATGCAAGGCATTGTATCGATGCACTGAATGCTTAGAACCGTTTGATTACTTTAAATGTATTTAGGGGCACCTATATGACTGTATTTCATCGTTTAAGTATTGCTGCCATTGAGCGTGACACCCCTGATGCTGTCGCTATTACTTTTAACGTACCCGATGCATTACGAGAGCAATATCATTACCGCCCGGGGCAACACCTCACATTAAAAGCCTCTATTAATGGTGAAAACCTACGTCGCTGTTATTCCATTTGCAGCTCACCGGATGAAAACACGCTAAAAATTGGGGTGAAAGCCATTTACGAGGGGCGTTTCTCTAATTTCGTTAACCAAGAGCTACAAGTTGGCGATAGCCTTGATGTGATGGTTCCGCAAGGGCAATTTGGCTATCAGCCAGAAGCAGATAACCACGCACACTATCTTGCCGTCGCTGCTGGCTCTGGGATCACACCATTGCTCTCCATTATTAAAGCCACATTACAAACTGAACCCAAAAGCAGTTTTGTGTTGATTTATGGTAATCGAAATAGCCGCTCAGTGATGTTTAAAGAAAGCATCGCAGACCTAAAAAACCGTTTTGCAACACGTTTCCAAGTTCTCTACCTATTCAGCCAAGAACAGCAAGATAGCGAACTACTCAGCGGCAGGATTAGCCAACAACAGCTCAGCGCCTTAAATAACACCTTATTAAATTTTAAACAATTTGATCGGGCGTTTATTTGTGGGCCCGACAGCATGATGGATGAGGTGCATGACACTTTAGTCGGCTATGGCATGCCAAAGGAATATGTTCACACCGAGCGTTTCAATACTTCAGGCGCTAAATTCAAACCCGCAACAGCTATAACTAGCGAAACACGTCAAGTCAGTATTCACCTTGATGGCAGAACGATGGATATCGCCATGGATAGCCAAGACGACAGTATTTTGGATGCCGCACTGCGCCAAGGTGCGGATTTGCCCTACGCCTGTAAAGGGGGCGTTTGCGCAACCTGCAAATGTAAATTGCGCTCTGGTGAAGTGGAAATGGGGGTCAATTACAGCCTCGAGCCCGACCAAATCGCTGCGGGGTACATTCTTAGCTGCCAAGCGTGGCCAAAAGGCGATGGTGTTGTTTTAGACTTTGACGTGTAGGAGCTGTAATGGAAAACCACTGGATTTTGTCACAACAACATAACCGCGTTTTGACACTCACGTTAAACCGACCTGAAGTGCGTAATGCCCTGAACACCGCCTGCTTAGAGTTGCTCGTTCAGCACCTCGAACAAGCACAAATAAATGATGAGGTCGGTGCGATTGTAATCACCGGAAATCCGCGTTTTTTCGCAGCCGGTGCCGACCTTAAAGAACTACAGCAACAAACCGTTGCAAATGCGATCACCGATAAACGCCCACAAGTTTGGCGCAGGTTATCCATAATATCAAAACCTATTATTAGTGCTGCGAATGGTTATGCACTAGGGGCAGGTTTTGAATTATTACTCGCCAGCGACATCGTTATAGCCGGTGAGTCCGCTCGCTTCGGCTTACCCGAAATTACTCTGGGTTTAATGCCAGGCGCGGGAGGAACGCAGCGTTTAATTCGCGCGGTGGGCAAATCCCTCGCCATGCAAATGGTACTAACGGGTGAACCAATCAGTGCAAAACACGCGTTGCAAGCAGGGTTAATCAGTGAGATTTGTGTGGATGAATTGGTGGTAGAACGCGCCCAAAAACTGGCAGAGCGCATCGCGATGCATGCACCTTTAGCCGTACAAGCCGCGAAAGCATCACTGGTGCATTCTCAAGAAAACCACCTTACTGAGGGGTTACAGCTTGAGCGCCAATATTTTGTGACTTTAGCGGGTACCAACGATCGACGTGAAGGGATCGAGGCATTCTTCGAAAAACGAAAACCCCAGTTTACAGGACAATAATCATGACCAATGAAGCAATGATCCTCACTACTTTAGAAAATGGGGTTCTCACCGTCATTCTCAACCGCCCCGATAGGCTGAATAGTTTTAACGATGAAATGCATCGTCAGCTCAGTGAAGCAATCAAAATAGCAGAACGCGATGAAACCGTACGCTGTTTAGTGATCACTGGCGCAGGCCGTGGATTTTGTGCCGGACAAGATCTGAATGATCGCAATGTGAGCGTGGGTAGTGAAGTTCCTGATCTCGGTTTCTCTGTTGAAACTTATTATAACCCCTTGATCCGTCGCCTAACCGCATTACCAAAACCAATTATTTGCGCGGTCAATGGTGTTGCAGCGGGTGCAGGCGCCGCCATTGCACTCGCTGGTGATATTGTCATTGCCGCAAAAAGTGCCAGTTTTATTCAATCTTTTTGCCGCCTTGGCTTGGTTCCTGACTCAGGGGGGAGTTGGTTTTTACCTCAATTAGTCGGCCATGCACGGGCAATGGGGATGGCATTATTAGGCGATAAAATAAGTGCGGAGCAAGCATTACAGTGGGGAATGATTTGGCAAGTCACTGAAAATGAAGAACTCACTAATACCACTCAACAGCTTGCGCAACACCTTGCGACCCAACCCACTTATGGCTTAGGGCTTATCAAAAAAGCCATTTATGCCGCGGCAACTAACACTCTTGATGAGCAACTCAACCTTGAGCGCGACTTACAGCGCCTTGGCGGGAGAAGTGAAGATTATCGCGAAGGAGTTAGTGCTTTTTTAAATAAACGTGAACCACAGTTTAAAGGAAGATAATCATGACCTTACCTTTGAATTTAGCCATCAATACCGTCGCCGTTATTGGCGCAGGCACTATGGGTATTGGTATTGCGCAAGTTGCCGCGAGCGCGGGTTTACGTGTCTTGTTGTTTGATGTTAACCAAGAGGTTTTACGTCACTCCCTTACCGAAATGACTCAACGGCTCAATAAGCGCGTGGAGCAAGGAAAAGCCCAAGCTGTAGCAACAAAAGAACTGCTTAACTGCATTAGCGTTGCGCAAAGTTTACCTGAGCTCTCAGAAGCACAATTGGTAATAGAAGCTGTTGCTGAAAAACTTGAGGTAAAGCAAACCATTTTCAGTGAACTTGAAGGCATTTGTAACGAAAAAACCATTTTTGCTAGTAATACTTCATCGTTATCAATTACCGCAATCGGTAGACAATTAACTCATCCAGAACGTCTTGCAGGATTACACTTTTTTAATCCCGCTCCCGTGATGAAATTGGTTGAAGTGATCCGCGGGCTAGAAACATCAGATACGGTGATAAAACAGCTAAAAGAATTGACGCTATCATTTGGAAAAGTGCCTGTGATTTGCCGTTCCACTCCTGGTTTTATTGTCAACCGTGTGGCTCGGCCTTTCTACGCAGAAACAATGCGTGCCCTTGAAGAACAAATTGCGTCCCCTGCCACATTAGACAGCGCCATACGTGACGCCGGTGGTTTCGCTATGGGGCCATTACAACTAACAGATTTAATTGGTCATGATGTGAACTATGCGGTGACTGAATCGGTATTTCAGGCCTTTGGGTATGACCCACGCTTTCAAACCTCATTAATGCAATTGGAATTAGTTCAAGCGGGTCATTTAGGCCGTAAATCGAAGCAAGGATTTTATCATTATGATGATAATAAACCCCAGCCTTTACCTTTAGTCGCAGAAAAAATTCACCTTGACCAGCCTCTAAACATAAAAGCTCATGGCGATTGGCAGATATTTCCTGAGTTTGCGCAGCTTTTAATTGAAAATGGGATCTCTCTCGAAGGATTCACACAACATTCCGAACAATTCCCAACACTTATTGTTAATGACGTTATTATTATGTTAACGAATGGTGAATTGGCGTCATCACATGCGCAAATACAAAAACAAGCGGTCGTACATTTTGATTTGTCAGCAAATTACCTTACAGCAAAAGCCATCACGATAAGCTGTGCAGCACAAAATAATACGCAGCAAAACCAACAAGCAATCGCATTTTTTCAATCATTAGGCAAACACGTGATTGTATTACCAGACTACCCTGCGCTGTTAACCATGAGAACGGTCGCGATGTTGTGCAATGAGGCATTAGATATCGTCAATAAGAGAATAGCAACTGCGTTAGATACCGATAATGCCATGTGTTTTGGTGTGAATTACCCCAAAGGCCCACTCGCTTGGGGGATGCAACTTGGCTGGCAACGCGTGCTGTCCGTACTTGAAAATTTAGCACAGTTTTATGGCGACAGCCGTTATCGGCCAAACCCACTTTTAAGGCAATTAGCAGCCGGTTATCAATCTTTATCTTTCAAGGAGCAACCATGATTTCACTGCCAAACGATACACTGGCCCAGCAATCAGCTCACATTATGTACCGTGATGATGCATGTGCAAAAGCTATGGGTATGTCCATTGAAAAAGTCGAAGAAGGCTTTGCGCAATTGAAGATGCCTATCACAGCACAAATGCTTAACGGCCATAAAACCTGCCACGGCGGGCAATTATTTAGCCTTGCCGACACTGCATTTGCCTACGCCTGTAATAGCCAAGGGCATGCCGCTGTTGCCTCAATGTGTTCCATTGATTTTATTCGTCCCGGTTTTGAAGGTGACTTACTGACTGCCACTGCCACGATGAAACACCAAGGCAAACGTAACGGCTTATATGAAGTCGAGATAACTAACCAAGATGGCAAAACACTCGCTCTATTTCACGGTCGCTCTCATCGGTTAGGCCATCGTTTAACAGGAGAACAATCATGATAGATGCGTTTATTTGTGATGGTGTCCGCACCCCAATTGGCCGCTACGGTGGCGCTTTATCACCATTACGTCCTGATGACCTTGCCACAGTACCATTAAAAGCCTTAATGGAAAGGCACCCGCAACTCGATTGGTCATTAACTGACGACATCATTTTAGGTTGCGCAAACCAAGCAGGAGAAGACAACCGTAATGTAGCTCGCATGGCAGGACTGTTATCCGGGCTCCCTGTTTCAGTTTCTGGTACCACCATTAACCGCCTATGTGGTTCTGGGCTAGATGCCATTGCATTAGCGGCAAGAAGTATCAAATCTGGTGAGTCCGGGCTCATGATTGCCGGAGGCGTCGAGTCCATGAGCCGAGCGCCGTTTGTCATGGGCAAACAAGAATCTGCATTCTCACGCCAAGCGCAAGTATTTGATACCACTATTGGCTGGCGCTTTATCAACCCGCTGATGGAACAACAGTTTTCCACAGATTCGATGCCAGAAACTGCGGAAAATGTGGCTGAAACCTACCAAATTAGCCGTGAAGACCAAGATGCTTTTGCATTACGCAGTCAACAGCGTACTGAAACTGCAAAAGTTAACGGTATTTTTGCGCAAGAAATCATCCCTGTCACGGTTAAACAACGTCAAAATGAATACGTCGTCAGTGAAGACGAACATCCAAGAGCAGAAACGACATTTGAACAATTACAAAAACTAAAAACCCCGTTTCGCGATAACGGGACTGTAACGGCAGGTAATGCTTCTGGTGTTAATGATGGAGCTGCCGCACTGATTATCGCATCCGGCACTATTGCCAAGCAGCAAGGGCTAACACCACGGGCTCGTATCATCGCTACAGCCACTTGCGGCGTTGAGCCAAGATTGATGGGGATCGGTCCACTTCCTGCCTCGCAAAAAGTATTAAAAATGGCAGGGCTCACCATCGAACAAATGGATGTTATTGAACTAAACGAAGCCTTTGCCGCTCAAGCACTCGCCGTTTTAAGGGGGCTTGGTTTACCTGATGATGCCTCACACGTTAACCCTAACGGGGGAGCCATTTCGTTAGGCCATCCACTTGGAATGAGTGGAGCAAGGCTTGTTATTGCCGCTATCAATGAGCTGCACCGCAAGCAGGGGCGTTATGCATTATGCACCATGTGTATCGGTGTTGGCCAAGGCATAGCAATGATTATTGAACGAGTCTGAACAACGTCTTAATACAAATAAAAACAGCCTGAAAACCCGACACCTGCTCAGGCAAATACCAGAAACGTCATTTATTCACGTGAACTGGTGAACATAATAATTATGAGGACAGGCAATTATGAGCAATATACAAGATAGCATCGACCCAATTGAATTTGCATCGCGGGATGAGATCGAGTCTTTACAGTACTCTAGAATGAAGTGGACACTCACTCACGCCTATGAAAACGTCCCCATGTATCGAAAGAAATTCGATGATGCGGGTGTACACCCTGACGATTTCAAACAACTGAGTGATATCGAAAAATTCCCTTACACGACCAAACAGGATTTACGTGAAAACTACCCATTTAGCACCTTTGCCGTGCCAATGGACCAAATCATCCGTATTCACGCCTCTTCGGGAACGACTGGCCGCCCAACGGTGGTGGGTTACACCCAACGAGATATCGATAACTGGGCTGACCTGATCGCACGTAGTTTACGTTCAGCAGGCACTGTCCGAGGCGATAAAGTCCATGTTGCTTACGGCTATGGTTTATTCACCGGAGGCCTAGGTGCCCACTATGGTGCGGAGCGCCTAGGAGCCGCAGTTATTCCTATGTCTGGTGGGCAAACTGAAAAACAAGCGCAACTAATCGCGGATTTCAAACCCGATGTGATCATGGTAACTCCATCGTACTGCTTAAGTATTATTGATGAACTTGAGAAAATCATGGGCGGAGATGCTAGTAAGTGCTCACTTAGATTAGGTGTCTTTGGCGCTGAACCTTGGACAGAATCTCTCAGAACAGAAATTGAAACCCGCCTTGGTATCAAAGCGTTAGACATTTACGGTTTATCTGAAGTCATGGGGCCTGGTGTCGCTATGGAGTGTGCAGACTCAGGAGAGAGTGGCCCAACTATCTGGGAAGACCATTTTTATCCCGAAATTATTTCCCCCAATACCTTAAAAACCTTGGGGGCGGGTGAACATGGTGAGTTAGTGTTTACTACCCTGACAAAGGAAGCTATGCCTGTGATTCGTTACCGAACTCGCGACCTCACCCACCTTATGCAGGGGGTCAATCGTAATATGCGTCGAATTGGTAAAATCACCGGTCGTTCAGATGACATGATGATTATTCGCGGCGTAAATGTGTTCCCTTCTCAGATTGAAGAACAAATTATGCAGTTTAAGGAGCTTTCTCCCCACTATCAGTTAGAGATTGGTCGCCAAGGCAATATGGACAACTTATCTGTCCGTGTTGAGCTCAAACACCCTGAACAACTCACTTATGATGAACGCTGTAATATCTGCCACCATTTAAAGCACCGAATCAAATCCATGGTTGGCATTAGCACCCGTATTAGTATTGTCAATTGCGGCGATATCCCTCGTTCTCAAGGCAAAGCCGAACGAGTAATTGATACTAGAATTGCGATTTAATTCAAATTATTAAGGCATATTGAGATGAACTACTCTGATATGCCTTAATCTCTGAGAAAGTGTTCAAAACAGGTAATGGAAGACAACCTTTAAATTTATGTCTACTATTCAGTAAGCCTTCTGATACATAAATTTTATAGATGAAATATAAATGGAAAATAAACTTAGCCAATTCATACAACATGCAATAGCAAGCCAGCCCATTAGTGGTACGTCTCTAATTAGCTCACTCTATGGTGATGCTTTGCACCATCGTGGTGGTGAAGTGTGGCTAGGAAGCTTAACTAAGCTGTTAGAACCGATGGGCTTTACTGACCGCTTTGTTCGAACCTCCGTTTTCCGTTTACAAAAAGAAGGTTGGCTCGATGTAGAAAAAATCGGCCGTCGCAGCTATTACCGCATTTCTGAGCGTGGGCAAAGTCGGTTTCGCCGAGCAGAAAATAAAATTTACCTCGCAGGGCAGCCTGATTGGGATGGAAAGTGGGATTTACTACTCCTCGAAGCGGCTGATAAAGACGAAAAAATTAGGCTAAAAAAGGAACTGAGTTGGCTCGGTTTCGGGCAATTTAACACGTCACTCATGGCGGCACCAAGCTGTGCGCAAAGTGATGTACCGACACTACTTAATGAGCTCAATGCCACGGAAAATGCCATTTATTTTCATGCCGATTACCCCTATAGCCGCTCAGAAAAAAACCTCAAAGAACTGGTTTCACACGCTTGGTCTTTGCAAGAAATTTCAGAGCATTACCATCAGTTTATTTCCTTATTTAGGCCACTTGCACTACTCCTTAAAGAAAATACTGACGCACAGATCTCCCCTGAACACTGCTTTCAGCTACGTTTGTTACTGATCCACTTCTACCGCCGTGTCACGCTTAAAGACCCGTTATTACCTGATGAACTCCTTCCTACACAATGGGAAGGCCATATTGCTCGCCATCTTTGCACCAATATTTATCAACGCATTGATCAAGCGGCAACCCAATATGTTTCTGAACAGTGCGAAACGACGGTTGGCGAACTACCTCAGCCATCCAGCGCTTATTATCGCCGCTTTGGTGGAGTACTCAGAGATATAGCCGCCTAAATACACATTACAGGAGCCTGTATGCCTTTTTATCAAATCGATGGTATTACGCCCGTCGTAAGCCCTGAAAGTTTTGTGCACCCTACTGCTGTGGTGATTGGTGATGTTATTATTGGCAAAAATGTCTATATTGGCCCAAACGCCAGCTTACGTGGGGACTTTGGTCGCTTGGTCATTAAAGATGGTGCCAATGTGCAAGATAATTGTGTCATGCACGGTTTCCCGCAATATGAAACGATCGTCGAGGAAAATGGGCACATTGGTCATGGGGCAATTTTGCATGGCTGCCATATCAAACGTAATGCGCTAGTCGGGATGAATAGTGTAATTATGGATGGAGCCGTAATTGGCGAAAATTCCATAGTGGGCGCATGCGCATTCGTCAAAGCTGAAGCTATCTTTCCAGAAAATAGTTTAATTGTCGGCACTCCAGCCAAAGTCTTGCGCGCTTTATCAGACAAAGAAATTGCGTGGAAAACCAGCGGAACTAAAGATTATCAAAACTTAGTCACACGCTGCTTAAACACCTTTAAAGAAGTCGAACCACTCAAAGAAATCGAAACGAACCGACCCACTCTAAGTTTCGAGAATGTGATCCCTAAATCCCAGTTATAAGCTAGATGGGGCTAAAATACGTAGCCCCATCCATTAATTATTTCGCATTACTGCCAAATGGTGGCTTAGCAAACCAAACGGTAATAATCAGCGCAATAAATACCCAACCGCATAACCAGAAAATCTCATTTGCAGCAATAATTAACCCTTGGCTAGTAATTTGCTGGGCAATAAAACCGGAAGTCTGTTCGGTACTCAGCCCATGAGCGGCCATTTCTTGATACATCCCTAAAGATTCAGGATTGTAATCGGTAATAAATTCCGTTAATTGGCTATGATGCACGGCTTCTCTATCACTCCACAGCGTTGTGGTAATGGAAGTCCCTATTGAACCCGCTAAGGTACGGAAGAAGTTAGCTAAACTCGACGCGGAAGCGAGTTTTTCCGGCGGTAAACCTGAAAGTGTCAATGTAGTCAGTGGCATAAAGAAACAAGCCACTGCCATCCCTTGTACCAATTGCGGCCAAACCACAGCAGAAAAGCCCATACTCGGTTCAAAAGTATATGCACGCCAGAAGAAGCAAATTGCATAGAATACAAAGCTAAAGGTCACTATCCAGCGAATATCGAGAAAATCGGATAGTTTTGCCACTGGAGCCGAGAACAACACAGGCAATAAGCCAATAGGTGCCAATGCGAGCCCTGCCCATGTTGCCGTATAGCCATAAACTTCCTGTAAAAGTTGCGGCAACAAGACAATAGCACCGAAATAGGCCATATATGCCAAGCTGACAGAAATCGTTCCGATGGTAAAATTGCGCGATTTAAATAACGATAATTCGACAATTGGGTTTTTATCTGTGAGTTCCCAAATAACGAGGAATACCAACGCAATCGCTGAAACAACGGCTAAGATAACAATTTCATTAGACGCCAACCATCCCAGTTCCTTACCTTTGTCGAGCAGAACTTGTAAGCAGCCAACTCCCACAGAAAGTAGTGCCAAACCAATCACATTGAATGGCACTTTCACAACCTTCGACTCCATCCCTTTTAAGATAATTGAGCCGACAATAATGACGAAAATGCCTAAAGGCACATTCATAAAGAATATCCAGCCCCAATGGAAATTATCACTAATATAACCACCAAAAATAGGACCGAATACTGGGGCTAAAATAATCGTCATCGACCAAAATGCTAACGCCATATTTTGCATTTTTGGCGGATAGCAACGCATGATAAGACTTTGCGAAAGCGGGATCACTGGCCCGGCGACGGCCCCTTGCAATACGCGGTATAAAATCAGCATACCAAGGCTATCGGAAAACCCACAAAGTAATGAAAATAATGTGAAAAGTGCCGTTGCCCATAAGAAAACACGGATTTCACCAAAACGCTTCGCTAAGTAACCAGAAATGGCAATTGAAATCGCATTCGATACGCCAAAAGAGGTAATCACCCATGTCCCTTGAGACATAGAAACCCCAAGGTCACCGGCAATAGTCGGGATAGCCACGTTAGCAATCGTGGAATCAAGCACCTGCATGAAGGTCGCAAGGGACAACGCAATGGTTGCCCATACCAGTTTTGCACCCTTAAGTGGTTGAATATCTGCCACAACGGCTCCTTTCAAGCTAGTCTGCGTTATCGCTAATAATGGTGTCGATGATGTGGTCGACATCACTTAAGTTTAAGACCAACACATCACTTTCAAATGCTGGTGCTGTACGCTGAACTTCCGCTAAAACAGGGCCATTCTGGTCTTTAATATCTATGGTGACATTCATGGATAACCCAATGCGTAATGGGTGCTTCGCCACCTGCTCAGGGTCTAATTCAACACGTACAGGCAAGCGCTGTACGACTTTAATCCAGTTCCCTGTCGCGTTTTGGGCGGGTAATAATGAGAAAGCACTGCCGGTTCCCATATCAAGCCCGACAACGGTACCGTTATAAACGATATCATCTCCGTAAAAATCACTGTTAATCGTCACGGGTTGCCCAATACGGACTTTTTCTAGTTGGGTTTCTTTGAAGTTTGCATCTACCCAAACAGGCTGGACAGGCACAATGGCCATTAAAGAGCTCTGTGGGCTGACTTGAGAACCAACTTGAACATTACGCCGTGAAACATACCCCGTCATCGGGCTTTTAATTTCAGTACGTTGTAAGTTTATCCACGCACTGCGTACGCTATCAGCCGCTTGCTGAATTGCTGGTTGTTTTTTGAGCTCTGTATTACGCAACAATGCACGGTTGGCATTGTATTGTTGAATAGAAATATCCAGAGCTGCCTGAGCAAGTTGTACCGCTTCTTGGGAGTGCTGTAGGTCTTCCTTCGAAATGGTACCGCTGCGGCCTAAAGCCACACGACGTTGATAATCTTTTTGAGCTTGCGCAAGTGTCACCCGGTTTTTTTGAATTTGCGCTTGATATTCATCACCATTGATATAGAGCTCTTTGGTTTTGCGCACGGTTGTTGCTAAATCATGTTTGGCTTGTTCGAATGCTAAGCGGGCGTTAGTTTTATCTAATACAACGAGTACATCACCCGCCTTTACCAAGTCGGTGTTTTCAAAGTTAACTTGAGTAACATTACCCGTTGTTTGCGCAACTATCGGGATTTGCAAGCCAGATACATAGGCATCATCGGTATATTCTTGAAAGCGTAAAACTAAAAACCAATAAGCACCGTAGGCTACAAATAATAGAATGATAATTATTGTGGCTATCACCATCCATATTGTTCTGCGTTTTTCATTCGTCGTTTTTTGATTATGTGTTTCTGAATGGGTATCTTGACTCATAATAACTCTCAAGTTCTGAAATCAATATTAATTCTTCCTATATATTTACGAACTATATGTAATAAAGCAATAGCTAATAATTTACAATCAAATTAATCCCAACAAAAAACCATTAATTCATTGATATGAAACAACTAATTAAAAGCAAATCAAATCAAGCATTAAATTGATGTTTATTATCAATTTAATCAAAATCATTCTTAATTAGATTGAAAGTGAAAATTAAAAATATATTAAATAATATTTATTCGTAATAAAAATCAATCATTCAATTATCGACATTCTTTTTTAGATGTGACGCCCCTATTTATTAGGCTATATTTATGATTTCTTAACTTGGAGTTTTCATTTTTGATCACTGACTGCCGCTTGCTTTTTAATACCACTGATTGTCTCGATTTTCATTTTTGTCCTCATCAATACAACATTAATAAACTCAATACGGTGCTTAATAGAGCAACGAAGTACGTTGGTAATTGCTGGCCTTTCGAGCAGCTTTTATCTCTTTACCAGTACTTAATATTATTCATTGGGTTAACGAGGTTATCCCCAAGGATACGGGCTAATTTTGAATGTATGTTTCATATAACTCAAATTTTTTTAGTGAACGTTGGCGCTAGAGTAGCTTTACACACCGATAAACACCATAAACCAAAGTTAAGCCTTAATTTTTCGTCACGCTTGGTCAAAACGGTAAAAGGGGGGAAACACCGTAAGTGAAAATTCTTAGCTGAGATCAAATATTGCTCATAAATTAGCTAGCTCATTATTTATTTTTGATATGTTTTAGTGATAATATTCGCAAACAATATAATTATCATTCTCATTTATATTTACTAGGGATAACTATGACTTTGCAATATCACTACACCCTTATTGCCGCCGGTGTTTGTGCGGCTTTATCTTCATTTAGCGCTACAGCAGCAGACAATAAAACAGATACCATGGTCGTCAGTGCGTCAGGCTTCTCGCAACAACTGCGTGATGCTCCTGCTAGTGTGACCGTGATCAGTGCAGACCAATTACAAAATAAACCTGTCCGTGACCTCGCCGATGCCGTTAAAGACGTGGAAGGGGTGAGTATCGTTGGTGCTGCCAACAAACAAGATATTAATATCCGTGGCTTACCCGGCGAATACACGTTGATATTGGTCGATGGGCGTCGTCAAAATAGCCGTGAATCACGTCCAAATGGGAGCGGTGGTTTTGAAGCGGGCTTTATGCCACCTGTCGAAGCGATTGAACGCATCGAAGTGATCCGTGGACCTATGTCCTCCCTGTATGGTTCTGATGCGATGGGTGGTGTTATCAATATCATCACCAAAAAAGTGACCAATGAATGGCATGGTAGTGTTACAACTGGCGCAATTATCCAAGAAAACAGTGATAGCGGTAATTCAACCGACGGTAACTTCTACCTATCTGGCCCATTAATTCAAGATAAACTCGGCCTGCAATTGTATGGTGGTGGGGATTATCGCCAAGAAGATAAAATTGCTGATGGCCATCATAAAAAAGATAATAAAAGCCTAACCGCAAAACTGACTTTTACCCCAATGGAAAACCAAACTTTCTTATTAGAAGCGGGTAGAACCACACAAGAAAGAGAAGAAAAACCGGGTAAGTCACTTGCTCCAACCACCGAGGTTAACGGTAAACAAAGAAAGAATAACCATTCAGAAATCCATAATGACCGTAATCATATCGCTTTAACCTATAAAGGCGATTGGGATTCATTTAATACAGAATTAAGTGTTTACCAAGAAAACACCAAAAAAAGAACAAAAACAGAAATAAAAGACACCAAGACAAATCTGACAGAATACCGTTATGACGCACGTGTACCTGAAATCACCAATACCGTTGTTGATGGAAAAGTTGTCGCATTTTTACCGAATAATATTCTAACTGTCGGTGGACAGTTCCAGCATGCAAAATTAAAAGACACCTCTGCAACAGGGTCTTCAACGACTGAAAATGCAAAACTGACCGCAGAACAACATGCCTTCTTCTTAGAAGATGAGTTTACAGCTACTGACAACCTGATATTGACGGGGGGATTACGTTTAGATCACCATGAGTCATATGGTAACCATTGGAATCCTAGAGGTTATGCAGTTTATTACCTAACCGATGAGATTACCATTAAGGGGGGCGTTTCCTCCGCTTTCCGTGCTCCAACATTACGTGAAGTTAGCGCTAACTACGGAACTTCAACAGAGAGAGGCGCAGGCATTATCTATGGTAACCCTGACTTAAAACCTGAAAAAAGTGTCAGTGAAGAAATTAATATTGCCTATAACCATGAATCGGGCTTTGATGCGAGCTTAACATTCTTCAATACTGATTTTAAAAATAAACTAACCAGTTATAACACCAATAAAGAAGATCCTATTACAGGCTTGAACCTTTACACCTATGATAATGTAGGTAAAGCTAATATTAAAGGGGTAGAAGTTGCTACAGGAATCCCAATAGGTCAAGACTGGAAACTCAGTTTGAACTATACCTACACTGATTCAGAACGCAAAAGTGATGAAGAAACTCTAAACAATAGTAATATTTCACTTAAAGGCTACCCATTGGATAAAACACCGAAACACTTAGCTAATGCAAAATTAGATTGGAACTTCAATGAAGACCTGACTTTGTATACCCGTGCTCACTATGAAGGTAAACAAATCTGGGCTGCACAACGTAATGGGGCTTCTGTTCCACGTTACCGCAGCGCCTATACCACTATGGATGTCGGCGCAACCTATCAATTATTTAAAAATACCAAACTAAACTTTGCAGTGCTAAATATTGGCAATGAAAAAGGCGATAAAATTGATGCACAAGGTGGTGGAAACTGGGATGTTGAAGACGGACGCCGTTATTGGGCGAACGTTAACGTTAGTTTCTAATTAACTCTGAGGGTATGCCTGTTTCAGGTATGCCCTCAAAACCTTTAAATAGACTCAATAAATGAATAAAATCATATTAAGTGGCATATTACTGTGTATGACCAGTTCCGCATTTTCCCGCCCAAGCCAAACCATTCCCCCCTTGGATAAAACTGTCAGCCAATTTTATGATATCCAACAAACGGATATGACCTACGGTGACCGTGCGCTGCGCATTTACAGTGCAGTGCCCTATAATGTCACCGCACAACGCCCTGTCCTGTATATGCTTGATGGCAATGGTTTATACCCCAAAGCGGTTAATCGCGCAGTTGAAAAGCTGCCAGCGGATAAACTACCGATTATTATTGGGATTGGTTACCCCATTGACGAAGCCTTTCCAAAAGCATGGCGAACCTACGACTATACTCCCCCTGTTGCGGGTGACGAATTTAAACAAGGGGGCGGCTCCCCTGCGCTATACCAATATTTAACTGACACAATCCGCCCATGGGCAGAACAACAGTTTCCTATTGATAAAAGCAAGCAAACCCTATTTGGCCATTCATTTGGTGGATTATTTACCTTGATGGCATACCAGCAACAGCCGGATGATTTCCAGTTTTATGTTTCTGCCAGCCCGTCATTATGGTGGGGCAAAGGAAGTATGGTGGATTTAGCAAAATTGACAGCTAAACAGGCCAATTCCCCCCTGTTTGTGACTTTAGGTGGTTTAGAAGAGAGCCCTGATTTATCCAAACTCAGCACCGAACAGGTGAAAAATTACCAAATGCGCAAAAGTTGGATTAGCACACGCCAAGTTTGCACTGAAATTGCAAACCACCAAAGGCACTGTGAATTTACCTTGTTCGACGGCAAAAACCACGGTTCAGTGATCCCTGACGCCATCGATAAAGCCCTTGATGTCGCTAGCCAATAATACTAATTGATGGGTTTTAGGAGGTCGCTGTAGAGGTCTGCTAAAACCCCCTTTTCACCAAATTCTTTGCGGATCCACTGCGTCACAAGCCCAGTAGCTGAATGTTGTGTGGCTAATAGCATATGGGAGTCTTGTCGTGGGTTCTGAATTTGTTTTGTTACCAACAGGCCATGTTTAACATGTTCTTTGATCATATAATCGGGTAAAAAGCCAATCCCTTCACCGAGTATCTGACACTGGCATTTAGTATTAAAATCAGGAACTTGAATTGCCTCTTGCCCATGTAGTAGCCAGCCCACCCGCTTATTAATGGTATGCGCGGTATCCTCTACCATAATATTTGGATAAAGACGCAACTGGCTCTCAGCGATGGGCTCTGGCATCAACGCCAAAGGGTGAGTTGCCGCTATAGCAAATTGCCAGTGAATCGCACCAATTTCAGTGTAGTCAATTCCACCGCCATCCATCAAAGTGCCTGGAGCGCCAATCGCAATATCCGCATGGTTATTAATAATGGCATCCCAAACCCCATTGTACACTTCTGTTGTCACTGTAATATGGCAGGTAGCAAACTGTTTTTTTAATATTTGCAATAACCTAGCGGTATGATACGGCGTATATAATAACTGATTAATACAAATACGTACCCGCGCTTCAATACCTTGCTCAATAGAATAAATACTTTTTTGAATGGAATGGAAATTATTAAGCAAGTCGGTTGCTTTTCGATAAAAATAATAACCGGCTTCGGTGAGTTCAATATTACGGGTATTACGAATAAATAACGCCACATCTAAATAGGTTTCGATACGTTTGATGGTATAACTCACCGCGGAGGTGGTCACGCCTAACTCTTCTGCTGCTTTACTAAAACTCGCAAACTTCGCCGCTGTTGTGTAAGTCAGTAAGTTTTCTTCCGTAAAAATTGAGTTCATACCCACCGCCAAAAATGTTTAAAATTTAGACAAATCATATTTTTATGTGAATAAAATTCAATAACGTAAAAATCAGATTATTTTTCGAGCACATTTTTATAGCTTAACAGAATTATTAACAACTGGAATAGATTAAATTTGATATGCATTTTCGCCAAGTAAAAACCACACCTTTAAAGTAACTATTAATATTCGAAATACCTAATATTATTGAATTAAATAGGCAAACCAAGTATTAACATTCGACACGATTGCGATCAATAAAATTACAAATTTAACAAATTAAAAACTTTCAATTTGATGTCTATCACAGAACTGAGTAAATCATGATTTTCGATTTTAATTAACAAAGAAAATCACACAATTCGGGTCAAAAAATGGCCATAAACTATCAAATAACGATTAAAAATAATGCTCACACGCACAAAAAAGCCGGATTATTGAATTTAATTCAACAATCAAACGCCTCATTGATGAATTAAATTTAAACGGATTCTTTTTATTAATGACAATTGCTATGCTCTAATCATTATATATTCGAAGTCACCTTTAAATTGTCTTTATCTATGTTGGTAATAAAAACCAACCTAAGGGGAAAATGATGACCGCTAGTACTCTCGCTCACGATTTTTTAACCGCCGCTGAACAAGGACAATTAGAAATATTAAAAAGTTGTCTTGAAAAAGGTGTGGATATTAATACCACCAACCGTCAGGGCCGTACAGCTATCGTCAATGCCAGCCTAAATAAACATTATGAATGTGTTTCTTTTCTGATTAATGCAGGGGCGGATATTAATAAACAAGACCAAACGTGTTTTAACCCTTTCTTATTAAGTTGCCTTAATAATGACCTCACTTTATTGCGTATTGTCTTGCCTGCAAAACCAAATTTAGATTTATTGACCCGTTTTGGTGGTGTGGGAATTACACCTGCTAGTGAAAAAGGCCATGTAGAAATTGTTCGTGAATTACTTGAAAAAACCGATATTAATGTCAACCACACCAACTTTGTAGGTTGGACACCACTATTAGAAGCTATCGTACTCAACGACGGTGGCGAAAAACAGCAGCAAATCGTTAAATTGCTATTAGACCATGGCGCAAACCCTCACATGACTGATAAATATGGTAAAAAACCATTAGAGCTAGCTCGTGAAAAAGGCTATAACGAGATTGCTGAGTTACTGATTGCAGCTGGAGCCTAGCGAAATCATAGACTCTAAATAGGATAAGGAGGCATGTGAACGCATCCATATCTCATCGGCAAAGGTTATACGGGCTAACGGCTGATACACATTTTCTCAATCTGTTGAATCAGCCACAACCCCAAGGAATGGTAGAACAAGTATTTAATAAAGCCATTAACTTTTCTATTGATAATGTACTTTATACTTTGCTTTGTTCTCAATTAGATAATGCACCAAATAGTTGCCGATTAATCAATAAAGACTTTTCTCTTTTCGATATTAAAGAAGGAGAGACTATTAATTTATCGAATAAAGAAATATTGATTGGTAGTCATTATTTAATATCATTTTCTTTATGTAAAGAATGGCGGCAACCAGTTATCAACTTTAGTGATAACGAACTAAAGAAATCAAATTATTTATTATATATCGAAGAACAAATAAGTAATTTGGATTTAATCTTAACTGAAAATAAAAATTCTCTATTTAAATATCAGGGAGATAACTTTTTTTATCTCTCTATGACAGAGCAATTGGTTCAATTACGCTCTGAATTGATTGAGTCAATAATTAAGAAAAATAAAGAAAATATTATTTATGTGATCCGCCAGTTTGTTGGATTAGGTATCGGGCTAACACCTTCAGGAGATGATTACTTAGTTGGGTTAATGGCATTTTTATTATTAACCGGTCACCCGGCTGCCACTTTTTACCCTGAGTTTTATCAAGGAATAACCCAAAGCTTAAGCCAGACGACACCTATCAGTGCCATCACATTAGAAAAAGCATTAAACCGAGAATATCGCGAAAATATGCAGCAATTAATTCAATCATTAGTTGATGCGAAAGAAACAAATATTTATCCACAATTTTTAGAGATTTTAAATATCGGGTCGAGTTCTGGCAGCGACATGCTATTTGGCTTGCGAGATGCCCTGTATATCACCCATTATTTCGGAGAAAACTATGTCGACTAAAGTTGTCATAAAAAAGAATACCTATTTTGATTCCGTATCACTGATGTCTATTTCGACAAAAGCCAATCAACTCGACAATGTTGAGCAAGCGTTCGTCGCAATGGCAACAGAGATGAACAAAGGTGTTTTACGTAATTTAGGTTTACTAACACCTGAATTAGAAGAGGCTAAAAATGGCGATTTAATGATTGTCATTAAAGGCCCAAGTGATGAAGCTAACGAAGCCACATTAATTGCTATCGAAGATTTATTTAATAAGAAAAATCAAGGCGGCGGGCAGCATGAAGCCAAATACGCCACCATTAATTCAGCGAAAACACATATCCCAGATGCCAACCTTGCCGTCATTTCAGTAAATGGTCAGTTTGCTGCCCGTGAAGCACGCATTGCGTTAGAAAATGACCTCAATGTCATGCTATTTTCCGATAACGTCTCCATTGAAGATGAACTCGCACTTAAACAGCTGGCTAGCAAAAAAGGCTTACTGATGATGGGCCCTGACTGTGGAACTGCCATTATCAACGGAACCGCGCTGTGCTTTGGTAATAGCGTTCGCCGTGGCAGCATTGGCATCATCGGTGCATCCGGTACGGGTAGCCAAGAACTTAGCGTCCGTATTCACGAATTTGGCGCAGGGGTTTCCCAATTAATTGGTACTGGTGGTCGCGATTTAAGCGAGAAAATTGGCGGTATCATGATGATTGACGCCCTGAAAATGCTTGATGCCGATGATGAAACCCAAGTTATCGCATTGATCTCTAAGCCACCAGCTCCTAACGTTGCGAAAAAAGTGTTAGAACAAGCGGAAAAATGCCACAAACCAGTTGTTGTGTGTTTCTTAGGTAGCCAACCACTACCAGAAGACAAACCCGGTCTAACCTTTGCTCAGGGCACCAAAGAAGCCGCACTGAAAGCCGTTCTATTAACCGGTATTCGCAAAGAAGATTTAGATTTACACCCTCTTAATTTACCACTTATTGACGAAGTCAGAGCAAAGCTGAAACCTGAGCAGAAATATATTCGTGGCTTATTCTGTGGTGGAACGCTATGTGATGAAGCCATGTTTGCCGCCTTGGAAAAATACGA
Organism: Providencia sp. PROV150; assembly: GCF_028481025.1. NCBI lineage: Bacteria > Pseudomonadati > Pseudomonadota > Gammaproteobacteria > Enterobacterales > Morganellaceae > Providencia > Providencia sp. PROV150. Next base: position 27,436 of record NZ_JAMPPJ010000014.1, read on the forward strand.
TGATGTTTACAGCAATATTCAGCCAAACCCTGACTATCGCTTAAAAGACCTCAACAAAAGTATTGCGCACACTTTCCTCGACTTTGGTGATGACGACTTTACCAACGGTAAACCGCACCCAATGATCGACCCAACTAACCGCATTGAACGCTTATTACAAGAGGCTCGCGACCCTGAAGTTGGCGTGATTATGATGGACTTCGTTTTGGGCTTTGGTTCTCACGAAGACCCAGTAGGCGTGATGATCGACGCGATTAAAGAAGCGAAGAATATTGCCAAACAAGATGGGCGTGAATTAGAAATTTTAGGCTATGTGCTGGGTACTGACCAAGACACACCGTCGATGGATGCGCAGGTCAAAATGCTAACAGATGCCGGCGTTATCTGGGCAAGTAGCAGCACCAATACCGGTTTATTAGGGCGTGAGTTTGTATGGAAAGGGGAGAAAGCATAATGACTTCATTATTTAAGCAGCCATTAAATGTCATCAATGTTGGCATCGAAATGTTCAGTGATGACCTAAAAAAACAACATGTTCCGGTCACACATTTAAATTGGACTCCTCCCGGACAAGGCAACGTTGCGGTTATCCGCGCCCTCGACCAAATTGAAGGTAATGCCGCACTACAAGAAAAAATTGCGGCCGCCAATGCTCAAGCGCTTGAGCGCATTATTCAATCTCAACCAGTGTTAATCGGTTACGACCAAGCGATTAATGTGGTTCCAGGCATGACCAAAAATACTATCCTACACGCAGGTCCACCGGTTGCTTGGAAAGATATGTGTGGCGCGATGAAAGGTGCGGTGACGGGAGCGCTGGTTTTCGAAGGATTAGCGAAAGACTTAGCTGATGCAGAACGTGTTGCGGCCTCGGGAGATATCATTTTCTCCCCTTGCCATGAACACGATTGTGTAGGTTCGATGGCTGGTGTCACTTCAGCATCGATGTTTATGCATATCGTTGAAAATAAAACCTATGGCAACCGTGCATTCACTAACCTCAGTGAGCAAATGGCGAAAATCCTGCGCATGGGTGCCAATGATCAAAGTGTAATAGACCGTTTAAATTGGATGCGTGATGTATTAGGCCCAATGCTGCGCGACGCAATGAAAATCATTGGTGAAATCGACCTGCGTTTGATGCTTGCTCAAGCACTGCATATGGGCGATGAGTGCCATAACCGTAACAATGCAGGGACAACCTTACTGATTCAAGCGCTTACAACAGGGATCATTCAAACTGATTTCTCTGTCGCCCAACAAAAAGAAGTATTTGATTTTGTTGCAAGCAGCGATTACTTCTCCGGTCCAACGTGGATGGCGATGTGTAAAGCATCAATGGATGCGGCTCACGGTATCGAATACAGCACGGTTGTCACGACCATGGCGCGTAATGGCTATGAATTTGGTTTACGCATTAGTGGACTACCAGGCCAATGGTTCACAGGGCCTTCTCAGCAAGTTATCGGCCCAATGTTTGCAGGCTACAAACCTGAAGACTCTGGTTTAGATATCGGTGACTCCGCAATCACAGAAACCTACGGTATTGGCGGTTTTGCTATGGCAACAGCGCCAGCTATTGTGGCACTCGTTGGCGGTACGGTAGAAGAAGCGGTCGATTTCTCTCGCCAAATGCGTGAAATCACCTTAGGTGAAAACCCGAATGTCACTATTCCATTATTGGGCTTTATGGGTATCCCTACAGCTATTGATATTACGAAGGTTTCAGCCAGTGGTATTTTACCTGTCATCAACACAGCCATTGCCCATAAAGATGCGGGCATCGGTATGATTGGGGCAGGTATTGTTCACCCGCCGTTTGATTGCTTTGAAAAAGCCATGTTGGCCTACGCACAGAAATATGCTTAGTTTTCAATCATAAAAAAGACGCCCAACTCCGGTTGGGCAATAAAAATAAAACGTGAACCCTGATTAATTTTATTTGAAAAACAGTGCTGTAACTCAAAATGTAGGGGTATACCCTAAATAATTTGAATTGCAGCTAGGCGGCAAGTAAATGAGTCCCTAGGAGCATACACAAGTATGTGACTAGGGTGAATGAACGCAGCCAACAACGCTGCGGTTCAAAGTATGACGGGTATGGGAGTATTTTATGAATATACTAAATATCAAATGGAAACGTGGGGATTTGGCCGCCTACTTCGGCTTAATGACCAATAACCTAACCAACCTACTCACCATGATGGGTCTCTTGATTTTCGTTGTCGGAATCCCATCAGAAATTGTTTACGGCCGTATCGCACCAGCCTTTGGTTTCGCTGTTTTACTTGCCAGCGTGAGCTATGCTTACTTTGGCCAGCAAATGATAAAGCAAACTGGACGCAATGATGTCACCGCTTTACCATCAGGGCCGAGTGCGCCTTCTATCTTTACGGTGACGTTCTTAGTCATCATGCCTGTCTACCAAACAACACAGAATGCTGAATTTGCGATCCAAATTGCGCTAGTTTGGTGTTTTGTCGAATCAATGATCCTCGTCGGTGGTTCTTTCTTAGGTGAAACCATCCGTAAGATGATCCCACGCACCGTACTGTTATCCTGTTTGTCCGGTTTAGGATTACTGTTACTAGCGATGAACCCGATGCTGCAAGCGTTTGAAGCACCAACGGTTTCATTCATTGTGCTGTTATTAATTTTCATTAACTGGTTTGGTAAAAAACCGATTTTTGCTCGCATCCCAACTGGCTTATTGCTGCTAATTGCCGGTACGGTATTGGCATGGGTTTCTGGCTTGCAAAGTGCGGAAGCAATCAAAGACTCAATGGCGTCATTTGGTTTCAACCCGCCGGGCATCCATATTGATAGCTTCTTCCAAGGCCTGCCACACGCTCTGCCTTACTTAGCGTCTGCGGTACCACTTGGCTTAGCAAACTATATCTTCGACCTTGAAAATATTGAAAGTGCGCATGCTGCAGGTGATGAATATAATACTCGTAAGGTCATGTTAGCTAACGGTTTATCGTCTACAGTTGGCTGTTTTATGGGTAACCCATTCCCTGTCACTGTTTACGTCGGCCATGCGGGTTGGAAAGCCATGGGCGCTAGTGTGGGTTATACCCTAGCATCCGGTATCACTATGTTTATCGTCCCATTATTCGGTATCGGTGCCTTTATGTTAGCTATCATTCCAATGACCGCTATCGTGCCAATACTGGTGTTTATCGGTGTCGTCACCGCCAACCAAGTTGTGCGAGAAACGCCAAAAATTGAAGTTCCCGTTATCTTTATCTGTCTATTCCCATGGATTGCTAACTGGGCATTGACGATGGTTAATAGTGTCATGGGCGCGGCGGGCACCTCTGCGAGTGCAATTGGTGTTGAAACCTTGCTACACAAAGGTGTTTATTACCAAGGTCTAGTTCATTTGGGTAACGGTGCGCCGTTAGCCAGTATGTTATGGGGCTGTATTGCTATCTTTGCTATCCTCAACCAACCACTGCGTGGAGCCATTGCTGCTGCAGCGGGAGCAATATTAGTATTCTTCGGAATTATTCACTCCCCAGCGGTCGGAATTGCTACTGGTTCAACCTTGATGTTTGTTTACGCATACCTCATGATGGCAGCTTTATTTGTACTCAAACACTTTTTAGATAGCCGGAAATCGGTGGAAGAACAACAAGCTGAAAAATCTGAGAAACTCAGTAAGTCAGTGTAACTAAGCCAACCTTTTATAGTAGGTGTGCGCTGTACACCTACTATCAGCTAAATCTCTGTCTCAGGAAACATTAACAATGAAAGAACTCGTGGTTGTTGCCATCGGGGGCAACAGTATTATCAAAGATAACAACAGCCAGTCTATCGAAGCTCAAGAAAAAGCCGTTCAAGAAGTCGCACATCATATTAGTGACATGCTTGAAGGTAATTACAACATTGTTTTGACCCATGGAAATGGACCTCAAGTTGGATTAGATTTGCGCCGTGCAGAAATTGCACACGAAACCGAAGGTTTACCTTTAACACCGCTGGCTAACTGTGTGGCAGATACTCAAGGCGGAATTGGCTATTTAGTTCAACAAGCTTTGACTAACGTCTTAGCAAAACGCCATAACCGCCAAGCAATTACAGTAGTGACACAAGTTGAAGTCGATAAAAACGACCCAAACTTTAGCGCGCCAACCAAGCCGATTGGGGCATTTTTTACTGAGCAACAAGCTCAGCAATTACAGCAAGAAAACCCAAACTGGCATTTTGTTGAAGACTCTGGTCGCGGTTACCGCCGTGTGGTGGCCTCCCCCGAACCAAAACGTGTGATTGAATCACAAGCAATCCGCACTTTAACAGAACACAATTATGTGGTGGTTGCTGCAGGTGGTGGCGGTATTCCAGTCATTGATAACGGCAATGGTGGCTACAAAAGTGTTGACGCGGTGATTGATAAAGACCTCTCAACAACTTTACTGGCGAAAGAGCTCAATGCCGATATTTTAATTATCACCACAGGTGTCGAAAAAGTGTGTATTCACTTCGGCAAACCTGAACAAAAAGCACTTGGCGAAACCAGCACTAGCGACATGCAACGCTACATGGAAGAAGGCCATTTCCCAGCGGGTAGCATGTTACCGAAGATTGAAGCCAGCCTATCGTTTATTGCCAATGGCGGTAAACGTGTGATCATCACCACCCCTGAAAAGCTACCAGAAGCCTTACGCGGTGAAACGGGAACCCATATTGTTCAAGGGTAAGTTTCTATAATCTGGATCATGCGAATTTTTTGTTAGTCGCAAACCGCAATATTCCTCAGATCGTTTGATGACGATCTGAGTGGGTAAGTGTCGCTTAAAAACAGGAAATTCGACAGTAAATGGATATCACTAGGAGTTTCTATGAAAGCAGAAAAATCATCAGGCAGAAGAGAGTTCCTTTCCACCAGCGCTAAAGTCGCAGCCGCTTGCACTTTATTCGGCGCGGTATCGGGCTTTGCCTCCGCTCAAGACCAAACTAGCCAAAAAGCAAGCCAGTCCAGTATTACGGATAAACATTATTACCTCGATGACGTATTACTCGAAACTGGCTTTAATTACCAAGATTCAACGGTCGTCGGCACCCAAACCGCATTACACACTGTAGAAATCCGGGACGGTAAAATTGCAGCCGTTTTACCGAATAAACAGCATGCTGATGGCACATTAAATGCCTATAGTGCGCAAGGCAAACTGATGCTACCGGCCTTTCGTGACATGCATATCCACCTTGATAAAACTTTCTATGGCGGGCCATGGCAAGCGCCACAGTCACGTGAAGGCAAAACCATTATGGATATGATCGCGTTAGAGCAAAAATTGCTACCTGAATTACAACCTTTCACGGAAGAAAGAGCGAATGCGCTGATCGCACTGATCCAATCCCAAGGATCGACCATTGCTCGTAGCCATTGTAATATCGAACCCGTTTCCGGTTTAAAAAATTTAGAAGCCTTACAAAAAGTGCTTGGTGAACACCAACAAGACCTAACTTGCGAAATTGTCGCCTTTCCGCAACATGGTTTATTACATTCCAAGTCAGAGGGTTTAATGCGTGAAGCCATGCAAGCGGGCGCTCATTACGTTGGCGGTTTAGACCCAACCAATGTAGATAGCGCGATGGAAAAGTCTCTCGATTCGATGTTCCAAATTGCATTGGACTACAACAAAGGCGTGGATATTCATCTGCATGAAACGAGCCCTGCAGGCGTTGCCGCTATCAATTATATGATTAAAACGGTGGATGAAAACCGCAGCTTACGCGGTAAAGTGACCATCAGCCATGCCTTTGCACTGGCAACACTCACCCCTGAACAAGCGGAAAAAACGGCAAAACAGTTGGCTGAGCAGCAAATTACCATTGCCTCTACCGTCCCGATTGGCACACTGCATATGCCACTGAAAACCCTAAATAAAAATGGGGTATTTGTGATGACCGGAACGGATAGTGTGATTGACCATTGGTCGCCCTTTGGCCTAGGCGATATGCTAGAAAAAGCCAATTTATACGCGCAGCTGTATACTCGCCCTGATGAACTATCGCTGTCCCGTTCGCTTGCCATCGCAACAGGCAATATTCTGCCGTTAGATGAAAAAGGCCAACAAATGTGGCCAGCTAAAGGGGATGACGCCAGCTTTGTGCTGCTTGATGCATCTTGTTCTGCTGAGGCAGTCGCACGGATTTCCCCAAGATTCGCGACTTTCCATAAAGGCCATTTAGCCCACGGAATAATGCCAAAATCCGCTTCATAGTGATAATTAACATAAGAATAGCGCCTTTAGGTGCTATTCTTTCATGCCACACTATTTTTTCAGTTTAAGCGTATTAAAGATTAAATCTAATAAACCTGAGTTATCTACGGATTGCAGCACAGTAATTGGCTTTGTTTTTGGTTCAGGAACCCCAACCCGTAAGCGCAGTGCGTCATAGCAAAAGCTTTTACCGCGCAGCACTCCCTGCAGCTCAATACCTACGTGCTTTTTATCATAAGTCACCAGGCTCTTATCCAATAACCATGCTACGGTTAACACATCATGTATCCAACACCCTGCTAAATGACGTGTCGCACGTGAATAATCCATCCACGGTCGCATTGTTGCCACAAGAAAACGGCTCAGTGGTGTACCAATTTGAGCAAGCTTATCAAGATCTTCATGCACCATTTGTGTTTGTACTGTGACATCCATCGGCACTAAAGTCAGGTTTGCTCCACTATTAAGCACCGCGTAGGCCGCTTCAGGGTCGACGCCAAAATTGGTGTCTTTCAAGTACCCCGGCACGTTAAAAACCGCCCCCATGATCACTATCTCTGCCACGTTTTGAGCCATGTCAGGAAACAGTTGCATTGCTATTGCGATATTGGTTAATGGGCCAATGGCAATAATCGTGACTTGTTTTGGGTTCTGGCAAACTAACTCGCCAATACGTAACGCGGCTTCTGGGATAGACTTCGGTAAGCTAGGTATGGATGGAAGGCCATCCCATAGGTGCGTAAGTTGCGCTCGTTCAGCGCCGTTATCGAGTAGTTCACGCCATGGTGCGCTAGTTTCAACCAACGCTGACGACGCACCACGATAAACAGGAATATTTTCACCCAGTGAATGAACTAAATGACTAGCAACGTCAAAGCCAATTTCGCTAGGTGTATTACCCGAAACTGTGGTGATCATTTCCAATTTGATTTCAGGTGCAGCGATAGCCAGCGCAAGTGCTAGGCCATCATCAACATTAGCACCAACGACCCCATTACCGGGGTCGCAATCTATAATCACACGCATAAATTTCCCTGAAACAATAAATAATCAGCACCCACATGAGTGCCCGATTTGTAATTCAAATTCCACTTCACAAATGGCTTCTTTTTGCGGCCAATTTTGTAAGATGTGTATCGCTTTTTGCGCTATTTTATCAACAGGCTGGCGAACAGTTGTGAGAGTTGGAACAGTATATTCTGATTGCACGGTACCGTTAAAACATACCAGTGCAATATCTTCTGGTACGCGTAATTTTAATTCTGCTAAGGCTTTTAAACAGCCAAAAGCTTGCAATTCATTCGTGGCAAAAATAGCTTCGGGGAATCCCTCTTCCCGCATCTGATAGATAGCTTGGTAACCCCAATCACGGGTGTATTCCCCCGATAAAATCCATTTTTGTTGTATGGATAACTCCGCTTCTGTCAGCGCAGCTTTCCAGCCATTTAAGCGGTCTTGTGTGTTGAGCATCTCATTCGGGCCACAAATAATGCCAATATTTTGATAACCATGCTTAATGAGATGACGGGTAATTTTATAGGCGGCCAGTTTCTCATTCACTTGAATGGTACTGATCCCTTCTGCGGCCTCAATCCTATCAAGCATCACACAGGGCGTGCCCGATGACTGAATTAAATCAACATAGGGATGCCGGTCAACACTGGTATAAATAAGCCCTTCAACTTGCCTGAGCAAAAGGTTATTAATCAGCTCTTTTTCACGAACCCGAGAATCCCCCGCATCCCCCAGTAACAAAACATGCCCATATTTAAACGCTTCACGCTGCAAAGCATGCGCAATAGAGGCTAAAAAGGGGTTAGAGATATCGGGGATCACTAGCCCATAAGTTTGCGTGCTCCCTGAAGCTAGGGCTTTTGCAATACCATTTGGCCGATACCCCGTTTTTTTGATTGCTGCTAACACCTTTTGCCGCGTTGCCTCTGCAACAGGACGAGGGCCATTGTTAATCACATAACTGACTACCGCAACCGAGGTTCCGGCTTCGCGGGCAACATCTACCCGCGTCACTTTACGGTCATTTGTATCTGACACCCAGCAATTCCTTTTTCTAACATGACTTTGCCAAAGAATAGCAGCCACTCTGACTTTTATATACAGCCATGCTTACTTATATCGCATCTTCTGGTAGATTTAGGTCACGGCCTCGCGTTTCTGGTGCAAAGAATGTGGTTACTAAACCAATACATGCCATCGCAATAAAATAAACGGCTATCGGCCACCAATGCCCTGTCCATGACAATAATGCAGATGCCACCAGCGGCGCAGTACCACCAGATAAAATAGAACCAAGCTCTTTAGCGAAAGCCATTTTAGTATAACGATTACGTACACCAAATAACTCCACCCCCCAAGCTGCTTGTACGCCAAAAATCCCTAGTGATGCTAACCCCATCCCAATAACAATGGTTGGAATAACAATCATTGGCTCTCGGGAGTCTAATAACATGAAAGCGGGCACGGCATACAACATCAGTAAAAAACAGAACCAGCGATAAACAATCCGACGCCCAAATTTATCTGATAACCACCCGGCAAATGGAATGATGGCAAAACCAAGAATTGACGCTATCAAAACCGCCGTTGTTGGCACAGATTTATCAACCAACAATATTTTGGTGACATAACCGATAATAAAGCCTTGAGCAAGATAAGATGGGCCGTTTTCACCAATACGTAACCCGACCATGGTCCAAAATGCCCGCGTTTTTTGCCAAAATGAACGGTTGTCTACAGGGTGAGCGACAGCATCAGATTCCAATGCGAGGCGGCGTTCTTCAGCAAGTTGCTCTTTTTGCCGCTCAAAAACTGGCGTCTCACGCATATGTTGACGAATAAATAATGCCGCCAATGCAATCAAAATACTACCAAGGAAAGGGATCCGCCATCCCCATGACATCAGGCTCTCTTTGTCCATTTGTAACACTATCAACCAAATCATTGAGGCCAGTAATGTTCCACTGTTGGAGCCTAATGCAATAATCGAAGAAACTAAACCACGGCGTTTTACTGGCGCATATTCTCCCAACATCACAGTACCACCGGATAGTTCAGCCCCCGCTCCTAGCCCTTGAGCAAACCTTAGGATCACCAAACAAACAGGTGCCCAAACACCAATTTGTGCATGGCTGGGTATTGCACCAATTAATGTAGTCGATAGCCCCATCAATGCAATCGTGATGACCATAACCATTTTTCGGCCATGTTTATCACCTAGCCAACCAAAAAATAACGCGCCTATTGGACGTGCAATAAACCCAACTGAATAGGCTGCAAAACTGGATAACAGCGCCATAATAGGCGTTGCATCAGGGAAGAAAACATCACCGAAAATAATACCTGCCGCTAAACCATAGAGAGCAAAGTCTGCATATTCCATGGTTGTACCTAACCAACAAGAAAAAATCGCCCGCCGGAAATCTTTTTTTCCTTCTGGCGTACTTAACCGCTCTTGCGCGGCTTGTTGGTTCGCCTCGATATTTAATTGTGTAGCCATAGTGATAAACCCTTGGTGTTGGCGCGAAGCCTATTAATCAAAAAATCTAACTGGCGTTTTTTATTTACTTAAAGGATAGTCTACGCGCGTAGAATTAAGCAAACGAGGGTATGCTATTTTGTGAGCATTATCACTTGATGACAAAAATATGAATTTTAAATGACTGAAATGACACGATAGGAAATAAATCAACAAAAGCCACGCTCGTATAAATACTGTGGCTTTCTGTTTTTATTTAACACTCAATAGATACTCGACAATATCCTGTAAATTATACCATTTCATCCAGACTTCATCGCTAATGGGTTGCCCGGTATACTGCTCAATGGCTGCTATCAACTCCAACATTTCCAAAGAATCAATATGCAAATCTCTTATTAGGGCTGAGTCCATGGTAAAAGATTCCGTTATTCCTGAATAAGTCCGGATTTCCTTAATTTTATTTTCTACCCATTGTTGCTGAATTAAATTCTGTGCTGTCATTTCTTAACCTTTTTCAGAACGGGTAGTATTATCGTTATAGCGTTCTTTATCTGCTTGATTACGGGTTAACGCCCCCATCTCCGTTAACGTGACTGATTGGCTTGTTTTCGCATCAGATAACTGCCACGTTATCCTCTTTTCTCCTGTTACTTCATCAACAATTTCTGTAGATTTAAAGCTGCTACTGAATGTATTGGTATTATTGGGGATCCCCATTTTTTCCGTACTTGACGCTATCGGCCCACTCGCATAACGTTCTTTATCAGCTTGGTTACGGGTCAGCGCCCCATGACCTGATAAGATGATATTTTTTTCTTCCGGAACTTTAGCTTGCCAACTTTTTTTCGTTTCACCCGTCATCTTGTCAGTAACTTCAACTAATTCGAAGCGTCTCGCTGACACCATTGGTTTAGGAAGTAACGCGTTTATATCGGGACTAAACTTAGACTCAGCAGATGCTAATGGTTTGCTACTGGCATGTGCAGATGGATCCCGCGAACCGTCCAGAATGCTTTGGCGCAACTCATCAGCCAAAGAATGCCCCTTTTCCACTGCGTTTCTAGCTAATGCCACCTGTGGATTATTATTAACTTGAGGAATATCTAACGTGCTTTTAAACCTAAGTATACTGGGCTTATTGTCACCCTCTTCGGGGCTATTTTTTTGAACTGACTCGGGTGTTCGGCTATCTACTGTTTTATTTTCAAACTGACTCGTTTTGATCCTTTCGTTATTTACAGTAACCAATTCTTTTGGCATCGCATAATAATTGTTAATGACGTAATTATTCACGATTGATTTAGAAGACGCAGGCGCTGAACCATTAGATGAAATAACGGAGTCAGTACCACCATCCACACTATCCTCTGGTTTGCTATTTTTCGCAGGATTTGTTGTTACACTATTTTCAGTATTGCCATCCATATTTATAGAAACACTTAACTGCCCCATAATTTCTACTTGTTGTTCCAATGCCAAAAATATATTATGTAGCTGTAAGAGCCTATCAACTGGTTTATCAGTTTCATGTTCTTTCAGTTGGCTTTTCTCTTCCGCAATTAACCCTTCTTTGTCTTTTTTAAGAGATGCATCAAATAACTTATCAACCGGTAATTCTTCAATAGTTTTTTCAGATAAAAAAGGCGTTAGTTTATCTTTAATTGCAGGATAAACATATTTATCTACAAAACGTTGAGACAATTCATCTATATTATTATCACTTAAAATATTATCAAAAAGCTCAGTTTCAAGAGTTTTTTGCGATGATTTGATCACCTGCTTAAGGTCTTTATCACTATGGCTACCATTAACTTGCTTAATTAATTTTGCAGCGCAGTCTAATACCTTTGATTCTTTAATTTCATCAGGAGTCAATAGTGTCAAAATAATAAGGGCATTTTCCGGTTGATACTGCAACTTTTGCCCTTGGAGATTGCCACTATGCCCCAAATTCAGAGTGTTGGTTACCATTTCCAAACTGATATCAGGGTATTTTTCAGTTAATAGCGATTTAATTATATTCGCCTGTGTTTTTTGGTTATTCAAATGTAAGTCATCACTTTTACTTGAAATATTAAATGTTTTATCAATGACCTGTTCTTTTAAAGGAAAATAAGCTTCCTGACCTACATTATTAACTGAGTTTATATTATTTGAAAATAACTTATTATCTTTTTTAGAAATAGAGAGTGTATTATTTACAGTGGATGATACTGCATTTATAGACATTACTCCTCCTTATTAATTAATATAGAGAAAAATTTCGAAAACGACTTTCTTCTACGAAAAGTAACTAATGCTCTATCATTACATATTGACATAGCCATTATTATATTGTTGTAAGTCTTTATATAATTGAATAAGTAACTGAGTTAAAGTTTCAAAGTGACTATTATCTTGTCGAAAGGTTTCTAATAAACGAGATACGGAGCTATTAATCGCATTTTTTTGGCTATCTATCGCTGTTTGTAAACTTTGAAACTCTTGAGACATAATGTCACTACCATCATTCCATGCGCCGGATGAGTGATTAATCGCATGAAACATCTCTTTGACTGGCTTTAAATCAGGAAATATATAAAGCTCACCCTTCATTCTTTTAACAGTAAACCCTTGTTCTGATAATTTTTTTTCCCAGAAAGTATACTCTTGCTCAGTACCTTTTATTTTCATTAATGGCTTAGCATTATCAAAATCAGGTTTCCATTTTCCAAAATACTCGCCGATCTCTATTTTTCCTATATCTATTTTATTTAACTCATCGAGTTTATCCTGAAGCTGTTGGTACTCATCCTGTAAGGCTCTAAGTTTACGGTTTGCAGCATCAAGAGATTGTTCTACCCCTTTATTGGGGAAAAGTATTATCATCTGTTTAAATAATTTTATTTTTTTATTTTCTTCAGCTATACCAACCTGCAATTTTGCCATATTTAAGGTATACCCTAGCGATTTATCTTTCACCTCATCTTTGTCGGTTTTTACCACTTTGGCCACACTAGTCCCAGAGTATTTCGCAACTATTTCATCCATTACCCTTAAAGTATCTTCTATTTTAATATGGATTTTACCATTTTTACCTGCCTCTATATAACGAGACAGCTTACTGGCTAGCGTGTTCATATCTTGCATATATTGAGTTGACGCCTTAACTAATTCACCGTATTTTTTTTGATAATTCACATGAATATTATCAATCAAACCAGTCAGCCTATTAATATGCGAGCGGCCATCTTCGAGAGTTTCCGTTCTTCTCGTGGCTCTTAATGCTTTAGCCTCCTCATAAGCATCATTTGCGCTCTTATTTTCACGTACCAACATTCTTGCCCTAAGCTGTATATTTTCAGGGGAATCATTTTGTGGTCGTTGCTGATAAATCCCCTCCGGTACGCTATATTGCATTTGTCGGAACACATCCAGCACTTGTTGGTGAGGCATAAGTGACTCATCAAAAGTAATCCCCCCCCCAAAAAGGGGGAGGTGTGGTTGCTCTGTTGATGTCGCCTGCGGCGAAAAATGAGAAATGTTGTCTAGACGAGAAGGAGATGTAATATCCATTCTTTAGCCTCTCACCATACTTTGCATTGTTCTTAGGCTACCTTCACGAATTTCACGTAAATGTTCTTGCATTTGTTTCGCAAGGTCCTGGCTCTTATCGATTTGCTTGTCTTTATCTGAATAAACTGAACGTGCAGTATCCGCAACGGATTGTTCAATCATTTTATCCGCTTCCGCCGATTTCACATTGACTTGATTTGACGCCGTCGCGAGTTGACCCGCATTGTCTGACATTCGAGAAGCTTGCTCTGCCACCCCCATTTGCACACGAGTTTTATTCATGATTTGGTCGTGCTTCTCATGCTGTGAGGCACCTAAATCTCTTGTACGTTTACTAGCCTCTTCAATCCTTTGATTTGAAAGGTTTTTTTGACTTTGTGAAGCTTGATTACCCAGCGTCACTGTTGAGCCATCTTTACCCGTCAGACTCAATGTATTCGGCTTCGTTGAGACGCTCTCTGTATTTCCATTTAACCCCGATAACTTACTAGCACCACTGATATTTTTATTGCCTGGTATCAAGTTATGTTTTATCGATTGCTGTTGCTGGCGCAGCCCTCTTGCTTGGAAGGCTCCGCCTGCAGCTGTAATTGCAAGAGCCGTAAAAAAGCCCATCATAGCCCCTTTAAAGGTTTCTTTACCTTCACGAATCGTTGAATCCGCAGAAGCTTGTACCATTTTGGCATTTAATTGCAGAAACTCCGCACTAATACGACGATCTGAAATGTTTATCTCTGCCATCACTTTGCGAATAATTTTCGACAACTCCACCAATAAGTCATTACTAATAATTCCAACAAACGTGTTGTTTTTAATGCCATCAATAGGCTCTTGACCTTTATTACCACCTTCAACCTGCCTAGAAGGCGAATCTTTGAAGAAACTGCTGGCAATCAATAATTGAACAGCTTGAGACATTTGTTTTAAATCGGCTTCATCTGGAAGCTGAGCATCTCCAACTAATTGTTCAATATGACTTTTTTCTTCTTCTAATACCTTGCCAATTGCCTGTCGAATATTTTCTGGTGTCAGTGTTCGAAAAGTATGAAGATCATCCAATGTGGCTAATTTATCGGAATTCGTTAACGCAGAAATGTCCGCTAGCATCTGGTCATCATGCATTGAAAATTGAACCATTTTTAATAATGGCTTATCCATCACCATCTCAGCCCCTGACGCCATTGCATGCACATCATTTAAATGCACGCTTTGCAGTAAAGGAATGGCTACTGTTTTTGTATTACTGTTAATTGTCGGGGAAACGCTACTAAAACTGACAGGCTTATGAAATAAAATTGGCTTATTTGATTCTGATTGAATATTAAGACTCATTTGATAAATTCCTATATTAACTATGCAAAGCGGGCTGTTTTCAGCATATTGACTTTCGTTTGACCTGATTGATTTAATGACGCCAGCATTCCGCTAAACATTTCCTCAAATTTCTCATAGTTTTGAGACATGGACTTCAGAAGATTTTTTAATAACTCATCCAACGCTTGAATGGTTTCACTGTTAAGCATCATATCTGCAAGCATTTCTTTCATATCTCGAATTTGCCCCGCGGCATGCAAATTTAGCCCTCCGGTTGTTGCCGTATTCGCAACCATCAATGTCGCTCCAGTCCCCTTCATACCCACTTCAAGGCGAGCCACTGCAACGCTTTGCGTTTTAGTCGTGTTTACGGCTTTATCTGAGGTTTTGGTGATATCCGTAATATTGTCTGCTTGGTCTGCCGCTTTATCGGCCGCTTTCACGGTGTCTTTTATGTCATCAGCTTTTCTAGCTACCTTAGTGGTAGTTTTTACTGCTTGCTGTAAATCATCAATACTATCGGCCAACTTGTTAAATTTAGTGAGTACCACCATATTATCCGCCGATTTTCCTACCTTACCGGCTCCATTCGCGATATTACCTAAGGCATTCATTAAACTATTTGGCATCGATTTAATAATGCTTTTCAATAATGCTCCTGCGTTTTTAGCAAGCGTTTTTACTGAGTTACTGACAATATTGCCGATGTTTTTCGCAAAAGATGACATAGAAGCTAATGAAAGCGCTAGAAATGCGATTGCCGCCAAAATCATTCCAACAATACTGCCAATTTGTTTCGCTTTTTCCTCTGAGACACCAAAAGTCATCAGCATGTCGGTAACAACACTAGAAATTTCAGCCGCTAGCATCTGCATAAGGCTACTTTGTCCCGTTTCTTCCAAAACGATATCAGCCACTGAGATAGCAATACCGATAGCAGCAACTGCAAGCGTTAGTGGTGCAGCGGCGCCAAAAGTCGCAACAGTGGCGACAACAGACACAGCAAGCATCACATAGCTAAAAATTTTACTCGCACAAGAGGCCGCTTTGTTCGCTTCATCAGCTTTACGCTGTGCTTCTTCCGCCTCTTTGGCTTTTTTATCTGAATCTTTGCGAGAAGCTTCATTGACTGTTGCCATCACGGCTTCTTGCTCTTTCATATTGCGAATCGAATCTTCATTCATCGCCTTTTTAAGTTGAGCGGTTAACATCGTAAGCAGTGCCAGCGTGTTTTCCCATTTTTCACCATCAATCTCGACTCGTCGTGGCGCTGTTTCTACAAATTGATTGAGTTTTTTTGCATCCTCACCTGCACTTTTCGCATAATTACCAGCCGACTCAAGCAAGTTATCGATTTTGGTGCCTAAATTTGTAATTTTTGTATTTTCTGCCTTAATTTGCTGCTTAATTTTCTCTTGGTTTCCACCCTTCAAAGACTTGAGATTCGCTAAACGCTCTTTACTTTCGGCACGCTCTTGTATTAAAGCATTAGCTTCGTTATTAAGTGCACTGGCCTTGTCCGTATTACTTGTAAAAGAACTTAATAAATCATTTCCTTTTTCTCGAAGTGTATTTGATTCTATATTTAACAATTGGAGGCGATTAGCTAGCTCACTAATATTCCCTTCATGTAATAACTGGCGTAATGCCGTAAGGCTACCAACAAGTACTGAAGCCGCATTAAACCCCTCTTCTTTTAGGAATAATTTTTCTTCTTTTGCCGCGGCTGCCTTGAACATAACGGATAAATTATTTTTAGGTGCAGGTAATTGTGGTGCATTTTCAATACGGCTGCGCTTCATCTGCTCTGTTGACGTTAATTCTTCACACGCCATTTCTAAAGCTAATACCGACTTGATGCACTCATCCCCTAATCCAATAGGATTACTGCCTTGTAGAAATGTATGAATATTATTTATTCGTTCATTACTTGAATTGATAATTTGAACCATATAATTTCCTCTACGTTATATTAGGATTTTTATTTTCTAAATTTGTCTTTTCTAGTTTTTTTTCTAATGCGGCTAAATAAGCTTGAGATTTATTTTTTAAATCAATATCTGTACTGCTTTTTACAACGCTTTCAAAACAATGAATTGCGGCACTGCTTTTTTTCATCATTAAATTGCACTGTCCTGCATGGAATAGTGGGCGGTAATCATTTTTCGCCAATACAAATGCGAGAGCATATAATTCTGTTGCCTTGTCATATCGTTTCGTTAATTGATAGACAGCAGCAAGCCCCATCACATAATCTGTATTATAGAAATCATAAATACTTAAAAATCGGAAAAAAGTTTCTGCTTCTTTTAATTTACCTTGTTGATAGAACTCGTATGCATAGGAATAAATACCATCCATTGTACTTTGTGGGATCCCGTGAATATCTTTATAAGTTGCACCATCCATTAGTGCAGTTGTAATATTGTCAAGTAATTCTTCCATATCAGATTGTTGAAAACTCTCTGTTTCCGCATTATTCATATATTTACCTTATTGTTGATATGTAATGCATAACATATACTTTATGCTTGCATCATAATTAACCGATTTGATTCTTTCTTTAAAAAAACGATTTAAGTAATAAACAAATTATTAAGCTCGCTATTATTTTTCGAATATGCCTCGTTCTCTGATATTTTTTCTAATGCTTTATCAATATCGACTCCCATTTTTACTAATTCTATACGGATTAACCATGATATTATTTGCATAACATCCTCTAGTCCTTTTTCATCGATAAAACTATCATTTTTATATGACCGCCATATTTGCCTTGCTAAAACGATATCCCTAATAACGGGAACACCTTGTTGTTCCGCGTATTTAATAATTGCTTTTGCTTGTGAGCCTTTACTTTTAGAGAATAAAAAGGGCAATGGTGCAATATTCGAATCATAATAAATAAGCAATGCAATATGCGTTGGGTTTGCCATTACAAATGTTGAATTACGAACATTTGATTTAACCTCTTCAGACAATAATTCCTGATGCATTCCTCGACGTGCACTTTTGATATGAGGATCACCTTCATTATCTTTGTATTCCTTTTTAACCTCTTGCTTTTCCATTTTTAAGTTTTTAATATACAAAAAGAATTCAGCTATTGCATCAACCAAGATAATAATAAGAGCAACTGCAAGAAAGACGACAATAAATGTTACGCACAAACTAACCCATTGGCTAATCATCCCATTAATCATTGTTCGGTAGAGCATAAAAATATCTTTACGCCAAACAATAAAAAAGACTAATATTGATATAATAAAGACAATTAAATACAAAATCGCCTTAATTAACTCTTTCAATGAATTCAATGAAAATATTTTTTTAAATCCTGCAATTGGATTTAATTTAGTAAAATCAAGCTTTATTGCTTCACTGGCCAATCTAAATCGACTTTGTAATAAAGAAATAATTGTACCGGATAAAAAACAAGTAAATAGAACAGGTAATACAATACTTAAAAATATCGTGAAGAATTGCCAAAGTAGTGCATCAATTTTTATCTCCGTTGGGGATAAAAATATTTTTCGCATTAACCCACCCAGTTCATATAAACTAGATACGCCTTCAATAACAAATGCACTTACGACTAATACAATTGCCGCAACGCTATCTTTACTCTTAAAACTTTGCCCTTTTTTAGCTGAATCTCTAATTTTTTTATCAGTAGGTTTTTCTGTTTTTTCAGCCATATTTATTTATATCCATAAAATCAAGAAGAAAGGAATATGTCTCGCAGTGGTGAAATCGAAATCATATTGACTAATATCTCTGGGACCTCATTATGGAAATAAAGTAAAAAAACACAGAAAGCGATGATTGATTTTATTGCTAAAGATAATGAAAATGCATTTAATTGAGGGCAAAAACGGGAATATAGCCCTAAGGCAACCTCTGTAATAAATAATGTCACTAATATGGGTGCAGTTAAAACAACTCCATTGACTACCATTTTATTTAACCATTCCCCTAAAGGAAGGCTATTGAATGACGCAAATCCATGGGCAAAGGGTAATAACTGATAGCTCTGTGCGAATAGATTAGCAAGTTGATACATTCCATTTTGTGCTAAGAATATCATACACGTAATATGACTTAATAATACAGCAAGCTCCGAAGCCTCGGTTCCGCTCGCAGGGTCAACAATACTACTAATCGTCTCGCCACGCTGCGCATCAATTAATTCGCCAATAATATTGGCTATCATAAAAGGCAGCGCTAATATCAGTGCTAATACGAGTCCAATCGAAATTTCATAAATAAATACATCAACAAAATTAATTTCATCCCATTGTATTTCATAGGATGAAAAAAAAGGCCATAAACCTAATGCAATATAAGCCACCACACAGTTTTTAATAATCCCACCATTAAGTAATTTGTTACTTAAAAAAGGTAATAAAAACATCACTGGTGCAATTCTCAACCAAGCTAACGCTATTTTTATCAATCCTTCTTGAAAGATAAAATAGAGCGAGAACATCAGCGATAGTATTTCCTGATTCATCCGAATAACCCAATAGCAGGGATAGCAGCGCTTAAGGTTTCTAATGCGAAATTCATTACCTTATCGGATAACCAACCAGAGATCATAAAAAGTGAGCCAAAAACAGCTAATAATTTAATACCAAAAGGTAATGTTTGCTCTTGAAGTTGCGTGACAGTTTGTAGTAACCCTACCAATAATCCTACTGCAGTAGCCACTATTACTGGTATTGCAGATAATATAACGATTAATAGCATCGTTTTATTACTTAAATAAACGATTTGATCCATAGTATCATTCGCTTTAATGCTGTGCTAATTCAATGTATTGCATCACTAACCCCTTAGAAATCAGTGACCAGCCATCAATTGCAACAAATAGAATTAATTTAACAGGAATCGAAATTGTTACTGGGCTCATCATCATCATACCCAGTGCCAATAAAATGCTGGAAATAACTAAATCAACTACAACAAAAGGTAAATAAATATAAAAACCGATTTCAAAAGCTGATTTTATTTCGCTTAATGCATAAGCAGGTAATAAAGAAAATAATGTAGCTTTACCTTCATCGGCGGTTATTTCCTCTTCACTTCGACCTTGTTGTATTGATTCAAAGAACGTCACTAACTGTGGATCTGAATATTTTTTCAAATACGATTTATATCCCCCTAGCCCATTCTCAACAAAATTATCGATTGATTCGACATTACTAAAATCAACCTGTTCTTGTCGCATATGATTATTCACATCCTGTAAAACTGGCATCATAACGAAAATAGAAAGTAACAATGCAATACCATTTAATACCATGGTAGAAGGAACTTGTTGAACGCCCATCGCGTTGCGTACCATAATTAATACAATAGATATTTTTAAATAACAGGTGCCTGCAGCAATAACAAATGGCAATAATGTCGAGAATGCGATAATCGCTAATAATGGGATCCCATCAGGTATCGTTGGCATATTAAACTCTTTTATCACCCAAACTGACAACATGTGTGATTTCCAAACCTAACTCATCACTATTGCCAATATAAATAAGCTCCCCTTCTGCAATAAATTGCTTATTAGCATAGACTTTAACTTCACGTTCTTTATTTTCACCAATAGAATAAATATAACCAGGCTCCATCTTTGAAAGCTCATCGACAGTAATATCACTATGGCCTAAAACAAAGGTTAATTTAATATTCATTTCTTTTACATTAAAGGGGCGTACAATTTCTTGCATTTCATCTTCTTCAGGAAATACGAATTCCTCTTCACTCTCTGGCGCCACTAATTCTTCAATCATAAGTAGTCCTTCATCTTGCTTTTGAAATCGAGCTAATACCTGTCCTGCCACAGATATATTTAACTGTAATTGTTGGATACTCAGCACATCACGTAATTCTATAGTTTGCAAAAGTTTGGCACTAATATAGCTATACCCTAATATCCAATCCGCTCGCAGTTTTAAATGGTCGAATATCTGATTAGTTCCCTGCTTTTTTTCGAGGCTTTCTATTGGTTCTGCTAATAATACTTCCCCGAGGCTAGCTTCTTTAACAATTAGCCATGGCTGGTAATTAATACGCATATCATCAACTATCTCGACAGATTCACAACGGAAATTCTGGGAGAAAAATGTAATTCCAATATATTCAGAAGCAAACAATTCACATAGCTGGCTGTTTGATAATGAACTCCATGCATAATGAACCAGTTCAGGCCAACGATAATGACACCAACTTTCAACAACAACGAATGCATTTATTTTCTGTGTTTCACTCACTAGTGATAATTGAAAATAACCAATACTGCGGTTAGCTAGCTTTATTTGTGGATTAACTAAATAATATTGCTGCCAAATTTTCAGTTGTTTTTCTTGAGAGCTGATCCGTCGAATCTTCAACATAATTAATCTTCTTCTTGCTGTTGGTCATGCTGCTGTCGGTTTCGATGTTGCTGACGTTCATCTTCACGTCGAATATGCACACTCGTTTCATGAGCCAATAAATGCTTATTCTCATTTAATGCCAATTGAACTTCTGGACTCGCTGTTGAGGCAACGAACTCTCCTTTAGAGGCCAATTCAAACGTCACTGATGGGCTACTTTGCCACTGGTTAAAGGTATAAGTGAAACTACGTTCTGCAGTTTTCGGCTGTTGGTTTTCACCTAAAAATGGGGGGGTTTCCACTAGCTCTGGCATTTTGTGCATCTCTGGCTTTTGCTGTGTGGCTTGTAGTGGCACAGACACCCGCATAACCTCATTCGCAGTCGTTGCTATCATATTGCTAGGTGGGCTCATATCTTCTGCAGGTGAGATTTGTGCAGAAATTGTCGTCTCTTGCACTTTATCAGGGAAATTATTCGTCTCATTTTCAGATAATAAAATACTTTTATTATCATGTAGATAAGAATTTTTCAGTGAGGTAACTGGCTGTGTAGGTGGCTCATTTTTTGTCAAAGCAAGTTCAAGCTGCCCAACAACATGATGATGGGTGTTCTCTTTAATACCTTGATAGGTGCTTTCTTTAATACCTTGATGAGTGTTCTCTTTAATACCTTGATTAGTGCCCTGTTGGTCATGCATATGATGGGTAGCTAACTGCATTCCCAGAAGAGAAGGGGTATTTTTTGGTGAGTCATCTTTTGCTAGGTTGTTTTTTCGTGGATATGTATTTAACAAAATGGTATCGAGTGAATCAATGTGTCGAGTCTTAACTGGCTTGGGTTGTTGTCCAACTATTTTCCGTTGGATAACGGGTTCAAGCTCTGCTTTTACTGAAGATCTAATATACTGTTGCCCAGTTTTAATCTCTGGTTTTAACTCTTTTGATATCGGTTCTAAAGTACTCTTTAGCGCTAACTTCACCAACGGAGCTTCCATACTGAGCTGATTCTTCTCACTTAATTGCGGTTTATTTTCCCCGTATGGAACTGAATTATCGTTAGCTTTTCCCCTTACTCGCTGTGGGATATTCGGTAATGGAAAGCTGGTCATCATAGAGTTGAACAACGGGATCTCATCTTCGTCAGCAATATTTTGTTCAACGTGAATAACCGGACTCTCTGACAGATTATTATCAACGACCGGTTTATTTAGTATATCGACTAGGTCAGCGGCTGGGGTGCTAATAATAAAGTTAGTATTCTCATTATTCTCAATTAATTCAGGGACGGTTTCGACTTTCCCAGTAGTCGTCAAATCAGCCAATAGATTCATATCTGGCTGATTACCCACCATCAATTTATTCGTAATATTGACCTGATGAGTCTTTGGTAAGTTATCCTGAAAATGATGAACAACAGGTATACAACTTTCCGTAAATATATAATTATTTATTAGCGGCTCAATCGCTTTGGCCTTTAATTCTTTATTTTCCCCGGCTATTTGGATACCTTCACCAATATATACATTTTCTTTCCATGTAATAAACCCCTTCGCTAAGTCGCTCAATTGCGATATTTTTTGCATAAAAGGAAGGGATACGGATAGAAAAGCAGATATATCCTTTGGCTGACTTTTATTTTTATGGCCGAATAGATGCATCATATTTTTGTCATTCACTACTTTTGCCATTTTTGGAGTTATATTTTGGTGGCTAAATTCAGTGGTGTTATATGTTGATGATATTGCTTCTCTGTCGATAGCTACACAGGGTACTTTTTCATTTGAGCTTATTTTTATTGCTGACATGTACGAATAACTCCTCAATTTCATTTTGTTGCTGTAGCTCTGATTTTAACCTTCTGGCTATACGTTGTTGCTTGAGATAATTTCGGAATTTCTCGCACTTATTACGTAATATGAATATTCGTTTAGCAATTTCAGACTGTAGTATTTTATTTTTTGATATTTCGGCTGCTAGAGTTTCTATTTGAAATTCAAGTTGAGCTATTTCCGCAAGAACCGCTGCCTTTAATCGCTGCCTTTCCCAAAAAGCAGTTCGGCTTAATTCTTCTGATTTTTCATAAGATGCAGTTTGTGTTGATAGAACTAAAATACGCTGGCGAATATCCCTGCATTGCTGTTGCTGTTGCTTTATTATTGAATTTAATTGCGATTGTTCTTGTAATGTCCGGTCAAAACGTCTCTCAGTTAAAGCCAGCAAGTTAGAAATCATTAAGATGCCAATTCATTGAGATTGCTTAATATATTGTCGAAACTCATTGGCTCATCCATGGCTTGTTTTAAGAAAGCTTCAATTTGCTCTTTTTTATCTAAAGCTCGATCATTTTCATGGCTTTCACCTCGTTGATATTCACCGAGTTCAAGGTAAAGCTGAATTTGTTCAAGCCTTGAGATCATGTCACGTAGATCAATTGCGCACCGGCGATGCTCTGGAGTCGTTACCTTTTGGAATACGCGGCTAATACTGTGTAAGATATCAATCGCTGGGTAATGCCCACGTCCCGCTAATTTGTGGCTTAAATAAATATGACCATCTAGAATGGAGCGAATCTCATCGCCAATCGGGTCAGCCTCTTCTTCACTTTCTAATAACACCGTATAAAAAGCAGTAATCGAGCCATGCTTTAATTGCCCTGGACGCTCCAACAACATAGGAAGCTGTTCAAAAACAGAGGCAGGATAACCGCGTCTAGCCGGCAGTTCTCCGGTAGCTAAAGCCACATCTCGCAACGCTCTCGCATATCGGGTCATGGAATCAACGTACAGCAATACATTACGACCACAGTCACGAAAATATTCAGCAATCGTAGTCGCAAGCAACGCGGCATTACACCGCTCAATCGGCGGGCTGTCTGAAGTTGCATAAATTAATATCGTCTGTGCCGCATGAGGCGACTCTTTCAACTCCTCAATAAATTCAATAACTTCTCGCCCTCGTTCACCGATTAAAGCAACGACATGAATATCCGCATGAGCGTGGTTGATGATCATGTTCATTAATGAAGTTTTACCACTACCTGCGGCGGCAAAAATACCAATACGCTGACCTAAGCCACAGGTTAGTAGGCTATCAATTGCACGTACCCCTGTGACCATCGGCTCAGAAACCGGTCGCCTTTGTGTCACGCTCACTGGAGGGCTATCAATACGTAATAATTTTGTATTGAGCAACATTGGCTCAGTAAGGTCTTCACTCAACGCACCAACTTGTTCACCTGCCGCATTAAAAATTTTACCCGCCAAGTGTTCGCCAACTTCAAATACAAATGGATAGCCGCTCGGGCGAATAACCACTTCTCGCGTTAAACCTTGTGTGCGACCTATTAAACTCAATACTGTGAGCCCTTCTTTAAAACCAACAACTTGCGCTTTCGCAATAATGTCGGGCTGCATAAGAGAACGCTCAATAAAACAAATTTCACCAATAAAAACACCGTGTAAAGGTGCTTCTATTAGGCATCCATGAATGCGCGCAGGATGCGCGCAGAAATCGAATAACTTCATAATGGGTTACGATAGCTGAGCACTAAGCTCATTTGCACGCTCAAAGAACTCTTCAAAGCTATCTGCAAATAATTGCATATCATTTAAAGCCGATTCTTTTAAAACCGCAGAAAGAACATAGGCATCATCCACAAGATTCAATGCCGGTTGCCCCGGATAAAAATTATTTGGCGCATATTCTAATAATGATTTCAATAAAGGAGCACTAACTAACTCTAAATGACTGTAATTGCAATCTACTAATTGACTCCAAATGATAATATCATTCGTTGATAAATCGATATTAATCGCAGAGAACTCATTCATTTCAAATTGAATATTAGAATGACAATCTAGCTGATAGTTAACTAGGTCACTACGCCCCATAGAATTTAAATACTCATTTAACATTTCTATAAATCTATATTTCATTGGTATTCCTTATATTTTAAATATATTTTATATCATCCAACATTTTTAATTATATTGAATTCAGTCGCTTTATTTGTTAATAAAGCCAATTTTTTGATTATATGGTTTTAACCACATTAACTTTCACCATTTCAGAAACTTCATTAAAAGAAAGCACTTCTAGCTCTGGAAAGCGGCCTTCTAAGATTTTTTTGACAAAACGACGAATATCAACCGGTACTAAAACATTCACATCCCTAACTGACAAATAACTATTTTCTAAAGCAAGTTCTGCAGCCTGTATCAACTCATTGGTTTTTTCAGGTTCAAGATGTAAGTACACTCCACCGGAAGCCTGCCTAATCCCTTGACGTATCGTGTCTTCTAGCCCTGAGTTAATCATGAGGACATTCAAACGCCCATCCACAGAGAAACAGGATGAAATATAACGTACCATTGAACTTCTGACGTGCTCAACTAACATTAAACTATCTTTTTCTTTTGGCACCCACTGCACTAAGGTTTCAATAATCAATTTCATATTACGAACTGAAATCTTTTCCATTAATAAACGTTGAAAAACTTCAGTGACTTTTTGTACTGTCGTATGTCTATAACACTCTTTTAATAATTCAGGGTATTTTCTTTCAAGATCATCGAGTAAGTTTTTCGTTTCTTGAATACCAAAAAATTCATTAATAAATCGCAGTAATAAGGTGCTGGCACAATCAATCGCTTCTGTTACATCATCACGAACCATTAAACCGAGTTGTTCAATACTAGATAAGTCATTTTTCTCAAACCACGTGCTCACTGAGCCATATTCATCCGTAAACTTTATTAATTCCATACCTAAATATTCAGGTTCATCATTAACAGTCAGTAAGCGATACCCATGAAAATAGATATCATATTCTCCTGCTTTAATTTCATTAATGAGTATCACCATTTTATTTTCAGGAATAATCGGTGAGTAGTTGACAGCAATATCTGGGATCCTATATCCATATCGAATAAAAATATCTTTTTTCATTCTAGACAAAAATCTATTATCTTCTAAATGTTCTTTATATTTCTGGTTAACAGATATGATAATCGGTAATGTTTCTGGAATATATTCTTCTTCAATATCACTGATTTCTCTTTGTGTTTCACCTTCCGTCACATCTGAATTAATCGTTTCTGCTTCACCTTTAACTATTTTTTGCTTGTTTTTTTGTTTTTTAAAATATCGGAAAGCAAATAATCCAAGAAGAAGCCCTGATAACAGTAAAAATATAATCGTTGGAAAACCAGGTAAAAACCCCATTGAAAGTACAATTAATGCTGTGATTAAAATCGTAAAATCATTTGCAAATAATTCCGAAACAATGTTTTCACCTAAGTTCTTATCATTACCGCCTACTCGAGTGACAATAAAACCCGCACTGATGGAAATGAGTAGTGCAGGGATTTGGGCGACTAAACCATCACCAATAGTTAATAAAGAAAACGTATTTAGTGCAGTTGAAACATCCATTCCCTGTTGAGCTGTGCCAACAGATATCCCGCCAATTAAATTAACAAAAATGATGACAATACCCGCTATCGCATCCCCTTTAATAAATTTCATCGCACCATCGAAAGACCCAAATAACTGACTCTCTTTTTCAAGGTCGCCACGCTTCTCTTTAACTGTCGCCTCATCAATCACCCCCGCACGTAAATCAGCATCGATACTCATTTGTTTGCCCGGCATCGCATCAAGGGAAAAGCGTGCAGCCACTTCAGCAATACGTTCAGAACCTTTAGTGATGACAATAAACTGTACAATGGTGACTATCGCAAATACCACCATACCAACGACTAGGTTATCTTGAATAACAAATTCACCAAACGTTGCGATAATATCCCCTGCATCTGCTTCTAATAAAATTAGACGGCTGGTACTAATTGATAAAGCAAGTCGAAATAACGTACTAATTAGCAAGATAGATGGAAATGACTGAAAATTCAGTACCCGAGTAATATAAAAAGAGCTCATAAAAATAAGTACTGAGATCATAATATTTAAGCCAATCAATAAATCGACCAATATTGTAGGTAATGGAATAATCAACATCGCAATAACCATAACCATGATAACTAATACCATTAGCTCTGGGCGATTACGGATTTGTAATAAAAATCCGGTTATATTTTTCATGAAATTACTTTTCCTATCAAACTACGAATGTCGGTGTAAAAACTGCTCTTTCACCATAACTTGGTCCATGAGTTTCTTTAATTGATCAATAAGTTCCTCTCGTGCTTCCAATGAAGGAAATACAGCAACTGGAATGATAGAAAACGCCAGTAAGAGTAATTGTAAAAATTGACCTCGAATATCGGAGCTCATTATGTTCAATATGTTATTAATAAAAGTGATGACCACTTCTTCAAAGCCAACGTGATTACGTATCCCTCGGGTAAATAATTGGCTTAACTCTTTTTCAAGCTTTGATTGATTTGATTTTCCATTGTGACGAAAAAAACCGGATTGAAAGAATTGCTGACAAAATACATAGTCTAATGATTGCAATTCTCGGAGCCGGCCAACACGACTAAAAAAACTACCGAACGCAGTGATATTTAGATCGCCTAATGGCAACGCCTGTAAATCACAAGCAAGCGCCCGACCAAGATAACGCATCATATTTTCACGCTCTTGGATTTCCATTTCCTCAACCCATTGTTCATATAAATAAACAACCGGCCCGTCATAACTGATAAATTCACGATATAATGTACGTAAATTTCCAGCACTAAAATGTAATTTTTTTGCAAATGCCTTTGCAATGAGTGCAACATTAATGCCTGCTTGAGCACTCCGCTCAGTGTCTTCTGCTTGCAGTAATTCGGCTAAAGCTTCAAGGTTATCAATTTGTTCTTTTTTTAATTTTTTTCGATTAAGTAATGCTGCAAGAAGCATTAATAAGTCACTAGGGTCAGTAAAAA
This sequence comes from Providencia sp. PROV150, assembly GCF_028481025.1. Taxonomy (NCBI): domain Bacteria; kingdom Pseudomonadati; phylum Pseudomonadota; class Gammaproteobacteria; order Enterobacterales; family Morganellaceae; genus Providencia; species Providencia sp. PROV150. Next base: position 55,301 of record NZ_JAMPPJ010000014.1, read on the forward strand.
ATTGCAATAAAAATTCTCGTAACTGTTTCGGAGTCATTAACTGCTTATTAAGCAACCCTTCTATATGTAACACTTTGTCATCAGCATCTTTATCTAAAATGCGTTCAGAAAATTGCAACCAGTCTTCTTCGCTGCCCTTTTTAGAACTTCCTCGGCGCACATGACTTGCCGCTAGCATCGACATCGATGCATATTCACTAGAGCTATCAATGACACCTGCGCCACGAGCAACTTCATCGGAGTCGTCACTACTGCTACTCACTGGTGCACGACTTTTGTTTTGAGTATTAACCGAAAAGCGGGTATTAAAGCTCAGTGGTGTTATTGCCATGACTCACTCATGTATTGTTGAAGAAATTGAACCGTACCGTGTAACTGACTGTCATGGTTAGTGATCCGCGTTTTTTCGGAAAATTGTCGCCCATCCCAACCTTCATTTTCATCCAATAAACGCGGTTGGATTAAAAATAAACGCACCATCTTTTGCTGATTCATAGATGAATGGCTAAATAACCCTCCCACATAAGGAAGATCGCCTAAAAAAGGAATTTTGCTTTCATTTTCAACATATTGTTCACGCGTATACCCACCAATAAGTAAACTACTGTCTTTTGCAATACGCGCAACAGTGTTAATACTGGTTCGATTAACTGCAGGTAATCCTTCTACGCTGGATGTTTTACCCATGCTATCGCGGTTTTCTGCACCATCTTCAATATTGACTTCCATTTCAACGTTATTACCTGCAGAAATACGCGGCATCACGCTCACCATGGTGCCATATGTGACTTGCTCAAGAGTCGCAATACGTTCACCTTGTAATTTGGCATAAAAACTGGTGTTGTTATCAAATAAAGCGGGAATGTTTTCTTGGGTTAATAGCACTGGCCGAGAAACTATATGCCCATTACCCGTCTTATTCAATGCATCAATCTGTAATAGAAATTGCTGGCTATTCGATAATGTACTGCGATTAAAAGATACTGATCCCGTTCCCGTATTAAATGTGCCAACTTCCCAATTGACACCTAAATTATCTAATTCAGAACGAGTAATATCGATAATCCATAATGACAGCTCCACTTGGCGACGACGCATATCCAATGTATTCACAAGTTGACGAACATAACGAATTTGCTCTTGGCTGCCTTTAACAATCAAACTATTACTGTCAGGATGCGCCACTAGAGAAAAAGCACTGTTAGAAGGCTTTCTTGTTATCAACTGGGGCTTAATCGTAGAAGATGATGAGTCCCCAATTGGCGCATCCATTAATTCATCGATTGAATCTCCTGTTGAGTTAATCGCTACAGATGGAGGTTGAATAATTAACGTTTCATCGATTGTGGTGCCATTTTTAAATAGGTTATTAATGACATTCAGCAAACCTGGGATCGTAATATTTTGTCCACGTAATGAATAACTTCTATCTGTTACTGAGGCGTGTTTTAACGGAATAATCGCAACTTCACCACTGGATAATTCCTCTTTCCTAATTTGCTCTGCAAGGTATAAAGAAGCCGCTTTAATTAATTCAATATATAGAGGCGGGCCAGAGACAAATAATAGTCTTTCCCCCTCTTGTGAACGTACCGGGAAACGTGAATCATAGATGCCATTTCGTTGAATATAATTAAGTAGCTGATTGCTACTGACATTATTCGTGGGAATAATTTCGCTACGCATTTCACTATTATCATAAACATAAATACTTGCACCATCGTCGTACCACACTAGCGCAATTCGTCGAGATAATGCTTTAAACATTTCATCTGCATGGGCCAAATTAAAATTACCGGTTACTTTTTTTTGAGCAGCTAATTTACTGAGAATAATTGGTTTATTTAGACGCTCTGCGACCGCATCAAACACCTTACCCACCGCAATATTATTTGCGACGAATGTATCGTGGTTTTTTGACTGCGTAACGGGCTCTGCAACAATAATTTCTGCTTGTGCCGAATAAAAACTCATACTCAGTAAAAAGAGTGTTAACCCAAACACTCGATTTTTTTTACTGCTCATATAGTGTTGCTCCAATATGCCTAATTTCTGATGGCGTTAGGCCTAACTCTTTTTTAATATCATTAGTAAAATGAGATGCTGAACAATAACCTGCTTCCAGACCTACATCTAATATTGAATCATCACTTTCAATTAGCTGTAGAATGGCATTAGCCATACGCACACTCATAATTTTTCGTTTTGCCGTTTTATTAAAGTTTTCTCGATAAAGCTGCCTAAAATAAGAAGCTGATATACCATAACGTGCACATAGCTGATTAATATTGGCATTCTTATCATCTTGAGCTGAAGTAAGAATGAATCGCATCATACCGTAGGCTTCATATCGCCTTAATACTTCGCACCAACTATCAAATATAGGATGATTTCTAATAATTAAATCAATCACTATATTTTTAATCGAAATAGTTAATGGGAATTTTTCAACCAATACAATAAATTCGCTTTGACTATTTTCATCGATATTTTTTTCTCTTTTTTAGCGAGAAATGCTTGCCCTGTCGCGGTGTCAATAACTGCTAAAATTTCAACTAATTCTGATAAATCCATTGAATATAAATTCCAGTTTGATTTATCTATCGACTCCCATTCATTTTCTTGGCAAATAAATATAGCCTGACTTTCTATCGAAATATTTAAATTTGAATATAGAGATTTATAAGAAAAAGGCGTTAAATTCTTATTAGGTATAGCCAAGACCAATTTATCCTGCAAAGAAAAGCAACAGCCCCTACTTTCTAATAATGTAGCAATATCTTTGTTTGACATTTTATAGGCCTTATTAACGTAATTTACGTGTATACAGAATGAGCGATAGATGAAAAATCCTCAAGGGAATACTCTGGAATCCTTCACACTTTCCATTCCAAATTAAAAGTAAAAATGAATAAGAACAATTCAACTGACAAAAAAAATATTTCTTGTTTTACTTTCAGCCAATAACGAGCCCCAATAATACATAACTAAAATGAAATTAATTCCATGAGATTATTTTTATGAGTAACACAAATAGCCAAACATGCATAATAAAAATTGCTAGTGGCCCAATGACTGGCCAAGAATTAATGGTTAATACAGATAATAATCTTATTATCATTGGTAACGGCTTAGATTACAAAACTGACATCAATGATGATGGGTTTACAACTTACCAGATCCCTAGTAATGGTATTGCATGTGAGTTTTCAATTGTTACGGCAAGTCAATCAACTGAAAGTGGTTTGGCAATTCGACTAAATGATAGTGGACTAAGTACTGAAATTCCTATCGTTCTTCAGCAATTGCTTTTGGCTGATATATTTCCTATCGCAATAAAAATGCAAGATACTGATTGGCAAAGCGCCCAAACGTTTGAAGACGCATTGAGCTCGGAAATGGAAAACCCGTTACCTGCCTTTAAAGCTAAAATAAAAAAGTCAACCAAGGAAAAACCAAGTATTTTTAATAAACAAACTATGCTGGTCTTTTTCTTTACTTTATTTTCAATATTTATTACTTACGTTACTTTCCAGTATATTCCAGAACAAAGTGCTGAGAAAAAAGTAAAAACACTAGAACACATACTTCAAGGCAACCACGACCCTATTACTGTAACTCAAAGTGCAAATGACGAAAGCCTCATTTTAGTTAAAACCCAAAGAGATGCCGACTGGAGTATGCAACGCCTAGTCAAAGCTAAATATAATGAAAAATTTTCAATTAAAATAATAAATAAACTCGAAAATGAAATTGAAAATAAGATTATTGACGTATTTCCAGATACATTAAAGATAGAGCTTAGCAACACATGTAACCCAAAAATAACAGCGATAGATGACAAAACATCCATTAATGTAAAAAACAAAATAGATAAAATATTATCTAGCTATTTCAGTTGTTATATTTCGAGTGAAATAAAAAAAGTTAATTTTGGTGAGTTATTACAAAAAGCAGAGCTAGGATTGACAGAAAGTAATGTTCAATGGCGTAAAATTACTAAAGGTAATAAAGTCATATTTATAATAAAAGACAGCTTAAATGACGACCAGACGGCTTCACTAATTAATTTCACAAATTCATTTTACAAACAATGGGGGGAAAATCACATTCAATTTTCTATTTCCCTTGCAAATAACAAGCTCGAAGGAAAATCATTTGTCACCAATGCAAATGGTTATATTCTATTAGGTAATAACCATTGGTTTTTTAATTCAATCAGTTTTTAACTTAAAAAATTTAATTAATATGATTTTAAATAAAGAGGAAAAAAAATGGCAGACTCAAGTACAGATGTTATATCAGGTTTAGATACTAGTGGCCGTTGGGGCAGCTCTAAATTAGAAACCGAAGGAACAGGTAAAAATGATCTGGGTATGATCTATCGTACCTCGGCAAGTATTAGTGCTAAAGCTACAAAATTTGGCGATGAATTAAACACCTTACTTGCTAGCACCAATTTAGAAGTCGATAACCCACTAGTGTTGGCAAAAATCACCGCTATGAGTGGTAACTATAATATGGCACGCCAATTGCAGAGTAATTTTATGAAATCCATTAAAGATACTGACCAAGCCATTATTCGTAACGTTTAATTTTAAAGAGCATTATTAATTATAATGCTCTATTTTATTTAGGATAATTATTTATGTTAGCTATTACACCACATTTACTACTCACTGCCCCAACAGAGACCACATCAGTTCTCTCACCATCTCTTCCGATTGAAGACAAGGTCAAAAAGCTATTTGCTGAATACACAGCAACTGTCAGTCAAGAACGGAAAGCCTTAACTGAGAATGTCAATAATATTGACCCAAGTAACCCAACCCAACTACTGCAATTTCAAAATCGTGTCGGCAATTATAGCCTGACAATGAATATGATTAGCACATTGACACATAAAAGCGTCTCTGCAATTGATGCCGTCTTAAAAGCACAGTAAACCATGAATATTTTAAAGAAGTTTATCTTGATTGGATTTATTAGCTTCTTAGCGGCCTGTGATAACCAATTATTACTCAGTCAGTTAAGCCAAAGGCAAAGTAATGAAGTGTTGGCCATACTGCAAGAGCATGGTGTTGAGGCTACGCGTAAACAAGATAATAAAAACGGGGATTCCATTCGTGTTCAACCTAGTGATTTTGTTATCGCGGTAGATTTATTGCGCCAATATAACTTACCATCAAAAGAGCCAATAGAAATTATTCAAGCATTCCCTGGAGATTCTTTGGTCGCATCACCACAAGCAGAACGTACCCGTTTACTTTCTTTAATCGAACAACGGCTTGAACAATCACTGCTCACCATCCCCGACATTATTAATGCTCGAGTGCATGTCAGCTACCCATTAAATGGCAATAATCCGACCAAGCAAATACAAAATGTGTCTAGCTTAGTTACTTATTCCGGAAGTGAAGATCCTCAGATGATGATGCATAAAATTAAACTGTTTCTAACGAACAGTTTTGCTGAAGCAAATTACGATAATGTCTCAGTCGTCGTCGTCAACCGGCCACCATTACAATACCAAATTAAATCTGAACCAGAAAATACATTCAATCCAATTATAATCAGCTCAATTATCGCAGCAATTATCATTCTATTTACTATTTTACTATTACTGTGGCGCCAGCTAAGTAACAAAAAATCAGCAACTCATCTGATGGAGAAACCTGTTGATGGCAACGCTGGCTAACCTACTAATTGAACAAGGGAATATTTTACTCGCGCCAGGTTGCTATTTCCATAGTGAATTTAATGGGGTCGGATATAACGACTTTCCACCTTTACTGCAACGTAAACACAATCAGCAATTGATTCATCAATACTCATTGCCTTTACCCAATGAGAAAACTCCCTTATTGCCAAAAGTATTATCTGAACATTGGGCTTTACTACCGGAGGTAGCGTTAGGCTTAGGGGTTTTGTTACACGCCAAACCGCTCCCTTGGTGGGTTGAACTTTCCAAATACCGTGTATTACATACACGCCTAAGTCGCCCACTTTGGCAGTCAGAAAATCAACCCACTACTTCACCACAGGTATTAACTGCCCTTGGAGCACAACAATTATTGATGTGTTTAACCCCTTTTGGCACCGCTTACACTCTTCGAGCTAAATATATGTTTAGTCTTGAAACTCAGCAACTTATACCGTCATCCGTAAAAACGATGCTACCTTGGAATACTATTGAAGAAACATGTCGATATGTCAGAGAAAACCCCCCCAAATGTTAAACAGACGATGTCTGAAAAAGTTTTGATCAAATACCAAGCATTGAGTGCCGATAGATACCACACAATTATCACTCAACAAGCTCAAAAAAAGGCGAGTGAGCTATACAAACAAGCAAAACAACAGCAAGAAACTATCTACCAAACTGCTTATCAACAAGGCTATAACGATGGAATTAAACAATTATTAACTGATTTTATTCATGCGGTAGAAACCAGTGAAATTCAATACCAAGAAAATATCAGTCAAAGCAAAGAACAGCTGATGAAAATATTGAATGACATTTTTGGTGATAACCATCTACAAGAGACGGTTGCAACCTATTTTGAGAGGCAATGTGCAAAAACAACCAATACAACATTACACTTACCTGAAAAAATGCAAACTCGTATTACGATAGGTGGTTCAGATATGAAGTTTTCAACCACAGCTGATAATACAATTGCCTTAGAAGTCGATAATAGAATCACCTACTTTTCCCCTGTCATTGCCTCTAAAAATATTTTTCCTCATGTATTTTCTGTTCCGACACAATGCCAAATTGTAAAAATGCATAAAAATGCCTATCAAAACTTGATAACAACAATAAATTCAATACCGGAAGAACACAAATATGCAGACTAATCTACAAAATAAGGTTATCAATCCTCAATATAACGGTTCTCAAATTCATACAGAAAATATTCAAAGTAAAAAGACCTCAATATGGCAGGAGAAAAATATGGAGACCACAAATAAGTATCAATACAGCGAAAAAATAGATTTATCCCCTATAGAAAAAAATAAAGTTAACAACTTTATTGATGAGCTTAAATCAAAGGGAGATGACAAAATATTCTTCTCTCATGTATTTAAAACTATGATTGCATTGGGTAAAGATGAAAAACAAAACTTTATCGCCGGCGTTAGCCAAGCATTACAATCATCAAATGACCCAGAGCTAGTATCACTAAATAAAAAATTTAATCGCTCACTCAACCATTATATGTCTATCAGTTTGATGAACGCCCCTCTTAGCAACCAACTTCGTCATAATATGACTAATATTAATTTAGAGGGTAGCGACGATGAGGATGATGAACTAGTAATCTAGCATTAATTGCCTCTATTACCCTCATATTGAATTTATTATCTATCGACTAATATTTATAGGTTTAGTGTATTTTTTTAATACCCTAAGCCTATTTATTTATAAAAATATAAAAAACATAAAAAATTTAAATAAAAATTGATATATACAACCTCTGAATATCGTTTAAATTCACTTTATCAAAACACATTAGCTCAATATCAAAAAGCGATTTTATTTTTTATAACATCTTATCTAGTCTCGTTTTTTGTATTGAAATATATTCATAAATGATCAGGACAGATATAAATTATGACCGATTTACCTACAGCACAAAACCTTATGGATAACATTGACTATAATGAAAAAGAATCAATGATCCTCTTATCTGGGAATGTCGTCTATGACCCACTCAAACGCACTCTTTCCCGTGAAAAAAATGTCGTTAATCTTTCCGAAAATGAATCATGTCTACTTAAATTATTATTAATAAAAACAAATAGTAAAAGAGAAGTTATGTATGAAATTTGGGAAAAAAGAGGCACTATCGTAACTGAAAGTAGTTATTACAAGCTAGTCAGGCAATTACGACAATCCTTTAAAAAAGTCGATCTCGATGAAAATTTAATTATGACCTTACCTCGAATTGGTATTTTATATACAGGAGAGAAATCAGAAATGCCAACACTCTCAAAATATGACACAAAAAAAAGCCTTTACACCTATATACGATATTTTCTGCAGAGAATGTTTATTCGTTCATCACTATAACCAGATTTCATCAAAGAGAAAATTTAATGCTAAATATTAACCCAAATTTTTCAAAGAAATACTTTTTTTTATTATTTATACTTTTTATAACCTTCATGCTATCTGCTTGTAATAGTACTTTAATGAGTTATTTTACTCATACTCCCGCTTATAATATTAATGGTAATATTTATTCCCACTCTTATGATATTCCCGAAAATTCCACAATTACACTGTCATTGACCTCAATACAACAAAATGAAAACAACGCAAAGTCTAATCTGGATTACAGTTTAAAAACAAAAAGTGCAGGACGTAGTATCGCATTTACAGTCGCTCTTCCTGAAGAATTTCAATCCAAACGGTATACCTTAGGAATGAGTGCAAGAATTGAAAAAGATGGCGAATTAATCATGATGAGTAATAAACTAAGCCCAATACCTGAGAATATGTCTGAAGTAGTATTACTTCCTATGACCGCTATTTCGCAATAACAACGTTCATTTCGCCAAAATAAATTTAAAGAATTCTCCTCCTCTTAATGAAGAATTACATAACCCGCTCTCAAACCAGCCCTAAATACATAACATTGCTAGGTTGGTTATTGAGCCTCACTCATTTGGTTTTTCTAATAAACTCGGAAAATCTGCCGCCGAGCTTTCAATAGCTCGTTTCGCTAAGCTTTCTAGTGCACTAAATAGCTGATCAGCCTCTTGTTCTGGCAAATCCGCCGCTAAATAATCATTCCATTTATCTAGTTTAAAATTTAACTCATTCACAATCGTTTTGCCGAGCGCTGTCAACGAAACATGGTAAACCCGTTTATCGACTAAGCTATTCGTTTTAGCAACCCACCCCTTAGCTAAAAATTTGCTCACACCTCGAGTCGTCACTGATTTATCCACAACCATCGCTTTCGTAATCTGCTCTAGGGTTGATGCATCATATTGATGAATATGTAAAATCATCAAACACTCAATTGCATTGATACCATAAGGCTCTCCCATCCATTTCATATAATGGTGAGCTGCTCGACTAATCACTCCAAATACTCGAGCCTGTTCTGTACGCATAATCCCTCTTTAGTTGATTTTATCAACCAATTAGTTAATAATCACGCTGATTTTAGTTGATATTATCAACTAAATACTTTTTTAACACCCCAAATTTACTCATATTCTATGTCAAAAATAATAACTTTACTGAATTCATTGGGATTCAACCCAGCACGCTTTCGTTTTGCCGCCATTACCGCTTGTGCATCAATTGCTGCGCTCTTTATTGCTCAATATTTAGAGTTAGTTCACCCCCAATGGGCAGCCATGACCGTCTGGGCTTCAGCGCAACCTTGGCGCGAAAATTTACTGGAAAAAAGTTGGTGGCGTTTTGCTGGAACAGTTTGTGGTGTGCTTGCCGGTGTCGTCTTAATTCAGCTTCACCTTATTCACCCGTTACTTTTCATTATTGGGCTAGCGAGTTGGTTAGGCATTTGCAGTGGTATCGGCCAATTACAAAAGGGCTTTGTCGCTTATGGCACATTTTTAGCAGGTTACTCCGCCGTGATGGTGAGTATGTTGAGCGTTCATATTACTGATAACTTATTTATAGTCGCTTGGGATCGGCTATGGACCATTTTGGTTGGCGTGCTTTCAGCGGTAGTATTCAATTTCCTTTTTACCCCTAAGCGTGAACAAGATAATATCATTACCCTTAAAAATCAAATTGATACACTATTCTTCCAAATACTACATGACTCACTTGAGAAAAAGCACCCAATTAAGCAACACGATATCGACTATCTTTGGCAAACCATGGCTAGCTATGACGAAATTTTAGAGACTCATCGTATTGGCTGGCGTTATCACCGCAAACAAGTTGCTAAAGCACGTCAAAAACTCATGTTTCAAAGCCAAATATTATTACACTTAGATAAATATCAATCTATTGCACCTTTTTATTTTCCTGCACTAGAGCCAACTGAGACTCAATGGAAACATATTTTATCATTATGCCCCGCTGGAGTACTGAAAACACTATTGATCCCACTTTACTATGCTATTTTTGGTAAATCAGCGAAACACTTTGAAAAAGTGGATAAACTGAAGCTTCATCAAGATAAAATTTCAGCGTGGCACGCCTTTGCTCGTTCTTTTATGACTATCGCTGCAGTTGGTTTGTTATGGTTGTGGACACAGTGGCAAGTACTGGCTTATCTTACTCTCGGTCTTTCAGTGATGTTGGCTCTATTCGCATCCCTCGATTACCCCGCTAGGTTTATGAAAAATATTTTTACTGGGCAATTGTTTGGCGCTATTACAGCGTTAATCTGCACATGGTACTTATGGCCTTTTGCCTCTTCATCATGGCAGATGACCTTTTTCATTATTCCAGTGATTATTAGTGGCGTTATCATTTTTTCCCATAACCGCCTAATTTTAATTGCTTTTGATTACATTATGGTTTCTTTAATTTTGCTCCAACCGAGCTATCCTTTTTCTCTTTCACTCCCTCAAAGTATCGGTAATGCCATTGCGATAGTTTCAGGCCCATTAGTTGCAATGGCTGCTTTCGCATGGATTTATCCAACCAACCCGACCAAGCGTTACCAGCAATTAATCTATCTCTCTGAGCAGCAATTTAAACAAGGAGTAACGGCTCTAATTCAGGGCAATAAGCCTTCCACATCCCAATTCATGCACCGTTTATTTAGTGGATTATTGCTAGCAAAAAAAGCAAATCTTCCTCACCCGCCTATATTTGATTTTTTTATAACTCGACAAAGTATTTGGTTGTATCTACTTATTTTGCATAAGCAATTTGCGCACCACGCATCAAAGAAAAGAGCCCTTATTGCGCTTGAAAAACGCATTCAACAAAATCGCTTTGACTTAAAGAAAATTTCCACACTATTTCAGCATTTACAGCGTAACGAAAATGATAATAAAGAACTTGAACAGCTTAAGAAATATGTAAAACACTATATGGAAAAAGAATATTGCTAATAATAAAATAAGTTCTTATAAGTACCCCGACTAAAACAGGCATTAATACTTTATTTCAGACCTAGTCGTTTAGCTAATCGATGTAAATTAGCGATATCGACAGACAATTCTCTGGCACATGCAGACCAATTATAATGGCTTTGTTCTAATACTTGTGAAATGACTTTACGCTGAAAATCATCCGTTACCTCACGTAAATTTTTAGTTAGTGGTAAGACTTTCTGTGATGTTTCTGTAAACTCATACTTATTATTATCAAAGGTAAAATATTGAGGCTGTAAGATAATTTCATCAGTATCACTTGAAGCTCGAGCAAGAACAACGGCACGATGAATCGCATGTTCCAATTCACGTACATTACCTGGCCATGAATAATTGAGTAAATACCGTTGTAATGAAGGACTCAGTACCACACTGGATAAGCCAAAACGCTGACGATATTGTTCACAGAAGAACCCCGCTAATAAAATAATATCTTCGCCACGTTCCTTTAATGGGGGAACAAATAGCGGAAATACACTTAAACGATGAAATAAATCGGCCCTAAACCGACCTTCTAACACTTCTTCGCGTAGATCACGGTTAGTTGCCGCCAATATACGAACATTAACGCGTAAACTACGGTCATCACCAACACGTTGAATATCGCCATATTGCAATACTCGCAGTAATTTAGCCTGTAACGCTAATGAAAGCTCCCCTATTTCATCTAAAAATAAGGTACCATTATCCGCCATTTCGAATTTACCACTACGGTGGCTAATTGCCCCAGTAAAGGCACCTTTAACATGACCGAATAATTCACTTTCCGCCACACTCTCAGGCAGCGCAGCACAGTTTAAATAAATAAGAGGGTGATCTGCTCGAAGGGATTTTTCATGGATAGATTTAACGACTAGCTCTTTTCCTGTTCCCGTTTCTCCGCCGACCAGAACATTTAATTCAGACGCTGCAACAATATCAATTTCCTTTTTTAATTGTTGCATACGAAGAGATAAACCAATAATCTCGGTTTCTCCAGAAGGTTTAAATATTATGGGTTTATTCGGTAATATATTTTGCTTTTCAAGCTGTTCAATAAGTAATGCATTATTTAGTGCTCCCGCAGCTAACGCGGCAATTAACCTCAGTGACTCATTGCTAAATGCATCGAATTGATCAGGTTCCATACCATCTAATGTTAATGCACCAATAAGATTTTGCCCCGCATACAAGGGTAAGCCGACACAAGCATGAACTTTTAGGTGTTGATGATGAGGAATTAACCCATCATATGGGTCAGGGAGCTGGCTATCAGCAGGAAAACGCACTACATCACCGGCTCTTGCAATTGCTTCTAGCCGAGGGTGCCCTGACAAAAAGAATCGACGACCTAAAACATCAGCCATTAACCCATCGATTGCTAAAGGAATAAATTGGCCTGATTCATAACGTAATAACGCACATGCATCACACTTTAATGATTGCCTTAACGTGGTAATCAAACGCTGAAATCGATCTGAATGCTCCATACCACTTTGTAATTCGATTGCAATCTTTGCCAGTGCCTCGACAGAAAAACCCATGATTCATTCCCCATTGTCAATTTGACAACAATTATAGTCATAATGACAACAATTAACATAGTCATTTTGACTATAAACTAAAACAAATCATTTTAATCTAGTTAAAAATCAAAATGTTAAATATTGGCATGAATATTGATTATGTCTTCTTATACTCTAAAAGCTACAGGACAAAATTAATATGGCGATTCATGTAAAAAATAACATCCATTGGGTAGGTCAGCGTGATTGGGAAGTACGTGATTTTCATGGAACCGAATACAAAACATTAAAAGGAAGTAGTTATAATAGCTATTTAATCCGCGAAGAAAAAAATGTTCTTATTGATACTGTCGATCATAAATTTAGCCGTGAGTTTGTTCAAAATTTGCGCTCGCAAATTGATTTAAATGATATTGACTACATCGTCATTAACCATGCAGAAGAAGATCACGCAGGTGCATTAACCGAATTAATGAGCTTTATTCCTAATACCCCGATCTATTGCACAGCCAATGCCATTGATTCAATAAATGGTCATCACCATCATCCTGAATGGAATTTCAAAATCGTTAAAACAGGTGACACGCTCGATATAGGTAACAATAAACAATTGATTTTCATTGAGACTCCAATGCTACATTGGCCTGACAGCATGATGACTTATTTTACTGAAGATGCCGTACTTTTTAGTAATGATGCTTTCGGGCAGCACTATTGTGATGAGCGATTATTTAATGATGAAGTCGACCAAAATGAATTATTCGAACAGTGCCAGCGTTACTACGCCAATATTCTTACCCCATTTAGCCGCTTAGTGACGCCAAAAATAAATGAAATTTTAGGCTTTAATCTACCTGTCGATATGATAGCGACATCTCACGGAGTAGTATGGCGTGATAATCCAAATCAAATCATTGAATTGTATTTGAAATGGGCAGCAGATTATCAAGAAGATCGTATCACTATTTTCTACGATACCATGTCAAATAATACTCGTTTAATGGCGGATGCAATCGCTCAAGGCATCAATGAAGCCGACCCTAATGTCGCGGTTAAAATATTTAACGTTGCACGCAGTGATAAAAACGACATTATTACTCATGTTTTTCGCTCCAAAGCGGCACTGGTCGGTACCTCAACCATGAATAATGTCATGATGCCTAAAATAGCAGGTATGCTTGAAGAAATTACAGGCTTACGTTTTTTAAATAAAAAAGCCGCTGCTTTCGGTAGTTTTGGTTGGAATGGCGGCGCCGTTGACCGTGTTCAAACACGTTTGATGGATGCCGGTTTTGATACCGCATTATCTTTAAAAGCAAAATGGAAACCAGACACAAAAACATTAGATGACTGCCGTGAGTATGGGCGTAATATTGCTCGCCAATGGGCATTACCTGCATAAATTAAATAACAAAGTAGCATCAGAATTTTATGATTTTTTAAAGGATACCTCATATGCAATTTAGAGATAAAACACTCGGACAGCTCGCATTATCCATTCCTAGAGCTTCTTCTTTATTTCGCCAATATAATATGGATTACTGTTGTGGTGGCAAACAGACGCTGAGTCGCAGCGCAGAAAAATTAAAGTTAGATATTGACCTATTAGAAAGCCAATTAGCTAAATTAGCCACAGAAACGTTAGAACAGGATTGGCGCAAAGCCCCACTCAGTGAGATTATCGATTTTATCATTGTTCGCTATCATGATAGGCACAGAGAACAATTACCTGAACTAATACTACAGGCACAAAAAGTTGAACGCGTTCATATAAATAAGCCAAGCGTGCCAAAAGGTTTATCAAAATACTTAGAAGCATTACTGGAAGAACTAGCTAGCCATATGATGAAAGAAGAACGCGTTTTATTCCCTATGATAAAAAACGGAATGGGCAGAAACGCAGCAGGTCCAATTAGTGTCATGGAACAAGAACATGATGATGCTAGTGATATCTTAGAAGCAATTAAAGATATTACCAATAATGTCACACCGCCACCAGAAGCCTGTACTACCTGGCGTGTGTTGTATAATGGCATCAATGAACTGATTGATGATTTAATGAATCACATTAACCTAGAAAATAACTTATTATTCCCAAGAGCACTCGCTGGCGAATAAATAAGTAAGGGGCTATCTATATAATAGACAGCCCCTTATTTAAAATAATTTTTAGTAAATACTAAAAATACTATTTGTACTGTTGTTTAATTTCTTGTGAAACGACTAATCCACGTTTTGCTTCTTTTTCTGCAATTTCAACGGATAACCCGATATAAGATCTCGGGTCAAGCATTGCTTTAATTTCTTCATTACTGAATGCTGCTGATATCACACTATTTTTGGTTAAATTAGTATAGAAATCTTCCCCATCCGCCGCAGTTTTAATTGCTTCTTCATACAGAAGGGAGTGAGCTTTATCTTTGCCTAATTTTTCCGCCATCTTCATCATGACATACTCAGTATTATCCAGCCCTTTGTTTCTCAAAACATTATGAAGCATTCTCTCTTCATGTGGCACAATCGTCCTAGAAAGCTCTTCAGTTCTTAGTAAAATTTCCGTGGTCAATTCCAAAGCTTCTTCGATTAACCCATCAAATAACATATAAGAACTACTATCACCTTCATAAGGCCTTACCGCAGAATACATACCAACACTTGGTAAAGAATATAATTTCTGTGAGTTAGCAATAATTCCCTTAGCAAGTTTTGGGTTTATTTTATGCGGCATAGTACTACTGCCCACTGTTCCTTTAGTAAACCCTTCAGAAACCTCTGCAATTTCTTCTAACGTTGTGCTATAAACTTCTTCACCGATTTTATGACAAATATTGGCCATTAACGCTAAATTTGCCATATATTCAAGCTTATGCGTACTTAAGTTTCTGGATGGTACTTCCATGGCTTCCATACCCACCAACTCAGCGACACGTTTTTGTACCGCCATACCAACATCAGGCATTGAGTTAAATGCACCAACAGCACCACCCATCATGATAGTGAAAACCCGTTTTTCACACTCTTTCATACGTTGGTAGCAATCAATAAAATCGCTGATCCATACCGAAACTTTATAGCCATAGGTGATAGGGATCGCATGACGTCCATGAGTTCTTCCCGGCATCACCATATGTTTGGTTCTTTCGGCCAAATCTGCTAAGTTTTCGATGATTTCACCGAGTAACAACATAAATTTATGATGTACGGTTTTCATCATATAGAGCTGTGAACTTTGCTGAATATTTTGCGTGGTAATTCCATAATGGATATATTTACCACTTTCCTCAGAGCAAGCATTCAATAAAACTTTCAAGAAAGGTACAAAGCCATGGCCTATTTTTTGGTAAATACGGCTCATTTCTTCAAAATCGATATTTTCGATAACAGCCTTTTCTTTAATTTCATCTGCCGCTGATTGTGGAATAAATCCCAGTTCCGCTTGGGCTTGGGCCAGCATGGATTCAAACATTAACCAAGTAGAATATTTTGCTTCATCAGACAATAAGTCTTTAATTCCACGGTCATCAATAGTTTTACTTTTAGAATCGTATAATGCTCTCATTTCGTATCCTTTCTTTATTTCTTCATTGCTTCATCAACAGCATTGCGAACAAACTCAACCTTAGGTCCATATACAACATGGACGTGGTTTGCCGATGGAAAGAAGAATGCGGTACATCCTGATTCCAACATTAAATCTTTATCAATTTGGTTAACTTCTCCAACATCAATACGCATACGAGTAATACAGTTATCTACGTTACGAATATTTTGTTTTCCACCTAATGCTTGGATTAAAATTTCTGCGATTTCGCCATATCGTTTTTCTTTAATTAAGGTATTTTTCAGATTACTCGATTCTTCACGACCAGGAGTTTTAATATCAAATTTAATAATTGCCCAGTAGAAAATAAAGTAAGTGACGACGGCTAAACAGCTACCGATAATAACCAAGAAGATCCAGTTAGTGTGTTCGTACAGTAGACCAAAAATAGTAAAATCAAAGACGGTTCCACGAATATAACCGATACCGACCTCAGCCAATGAAAGCAACACCGCACCGATACCGACAATAATGGCGTAAATTAAGTACAATAATGGCGCAATAAATACGAAGGTAAATTCGAGTGGCTCCGTGACGTTACCAAGCATGGCTGTTAATACCATGGTAACCAGCATGGATTTCACTTCTGCGCGGTTTTCTTTCTTCGATGTTTTGTAAATAGCAAGAGCAATTGCAGGGAATAGGAATAGTGTGACTAGCATTTGTTGCTGCGCCATAAAGCGAGTCAAACTTGGCATCATCGACCAATATTCACTATCTGGGCCTTGGTTAAATAGCACCTCAGTTAATGCAGGAACAACACCAACAAAGGTTTGTCCGTCAATAACATAAGTACCACCCGCCTCAGTAAATCTAAATAAAACGTTCCATACATGGTGTAAACCAAATGGAATAAATAAACGTTCACCACCCGCGGTAAAAAATGGCCCTACAGGACTTAAAAATACCGCAGAGAGTTTCATCAAACCTTGGACTAATACTTCCCAAATAAACGGTAATAACGCACCCACTCCAATCATTAAACCGATCATAATAATAGAAACGGATTTTTTACCAGAAAAGAAAGCAAATGCGGTTGGCAATTCAAGGTTATAGAACTTATCAGTCGCCCAAGCGGCAATCAAACCAGTAATAATCCCTCCTGCGGCACTGATATTTAAAGTTTGTATACCAAGAACTTTAATTTGCCCTACTTGCCCCATCATTGCAGGGTCTGCAAGCTTACCAGTAAGCACTAGCCAAATATTCATGGTGATGATCAGCGATAAGTAGCCGACAACCGATGCAAAGACGGCGATCCCCTTATCTCGATGGCTCATACCATAGGCCACCCCCATAGCAAACAGTAGGGGAATATTATCAAAAATAACACCCGCGATTGAACGAATGCTGACAAGTAATGCATTAACCGTTTCATTTCCGAGAAAAGGAAAACGTGCAATCATATAAGTTTGCACTAATGCACCACTGATACCCAATATCATACCAATAGGTGCTAAAACACCTATTGGAAGGAGTAATGTTCTCCCAAAGCGTTGAATAGATTCACCAAACTTTTTTCTGGCCATACTGTTTCCTTATGACTTCTATTATTAGAATTAAAGGCATACTAGCTTGGGGGAGTTATAAAAGAAATGATGTCACGGTTTTAAAAGTTATCTTAGGTCATAACTAATGACCTAGGTCATATTAATAAAAACTATCTACCAAAGACAAGAATGAAAGACGAGTGAAGTTTTCTTAGAAAATAAAAAAGAAAATTTAAAGTAGATTTTCTAATTCATTGATAAGTAAATCAACTAAAATAAAAAAGCCAATTCTGGATTTTGTGTCATCTCTTTTAGTATCAAAGTTATCGGCAAAACAAAACAGAGTGTTATCAGTATAAGTAGTTAGTTCATTAGTATTAAAGGCGGTCATACTAATGATATTTGCCCCTTTTAATTGCACAATTTTTGCTGTTTCAATAATTTTTTTGGTTCCCCCTGATAGTGAGATAAAAATGACGGTGTCATCTTTGCTGACTAATCGAGTGAAAGAATCAGATAAATTGTAGTCATTAATGAAAAAACAGTGTAAACCTAACGCAAATAGTAAGTGTTCAAGATAATAGCCAACAGCCTTACTTGTCCCTCTGGCAACAATAAAAATATTTCTCGATTTATGTAGTATTTTAGCGCAATCGCTAATTTGCTCTTCGTTAATTAATGTAAAACTTTTATTAATATTTTTTTCAAGTTGTTTTTTATAAGACGAAGGTGTGATTTTTTCAGTTTTATTTTTTGTTAAAATATAATTATTAATCTGAAACTTAAGTTCTTTAAATCCACTAAACCCTAATTTTTGCGACAAATTAATAATAACTGTTTTAGAAACAAAGGTTTTAGCAACTAGTTCATTAATATTTAAGTAAGGGATATCTGTAATATTATCAGTCAGGTATTTTAAGACTTTTTTTTCGCTAATGGTTAAATTATCGTAATTTTTTAAGAAATCTAACATATCCCCTCCCCGATGAGCCTAGCTAGCTTTCAAGTGACTCTATTGTATAAGAATAAAGTAATAAACAAGTAAACAGCACTCAAGAGTGGCGCTGTTTACTGGACAAGAAATCACTTAAACTTAAGTTGTTTCACAGCTTCATCGATATCAATTTCATCTTCCGAAAATGTTAATGATGTCCCATGTAACGTACTAATTTCTAATTTTTTCAATGAACGCATTTGGCCAGGTTTATCTGGTTTTGGTTTGATACTATTCATTAATGCGCCAATTGATAACACGGTATTTTCTTTATCGATACGCGTATCTGCAGGTACTTCTACTGAATAAACACGATAGGATTTAATTGATGTAATCTTAATCCGTTCTCCTGCGATATAAATATATTTACTTTCAGGTATGACTTTGACCGCAAAAGCAGATAACCCTTTATTATTTGTCGTCGGTTCGAAAGTGACTGCAGCATTTTTTTTAATCAAATCTGGGTTGGCAACCTTAACCACATGAAAATAACGGTTATCGCCATTCTCATCTTTGATAAATCCAAAACCTTTATCTTCGAACCATGTTGTGATCGTTCCATTCATTGCCATTACCGCCTAATTAATCTTTTATTGACTCAGTTTTTACAACACGCAGTATAGAGCACAATGCGTGTGCAGACTACGGCTTTGCTTTTAGTCTGAGTGATAAATTTACGTGATGCAAGTGACAGCGTTCGCCTACCTACTAAAAATTGGTTATTATCAACCACCATTTTTTGCTGGAAAGGCTAATGACTGAAATCATCGACACCTTTATTGCCCCGCCCTGTCACGATGAGATAGAAATTATCTATCAGGATGAGCATCTAGTTCTTATTAATAAGCCAAGTGGCCTACTCAGCCTTTCTGGAAAAAACCCACAAAACTTAGACTCCGTCCATCACCGATTAGTACAAATATTCCCAGACTGTACTCTTGTTCACCGTCTCGATTTTGGCACATCTGGGTTAATGGTGGTTGCTCGCAATAAAGCCATCAATGCAGCTCTAAGCCAGCAATTTAGCCAACGCTCCATCATTAAAATATACCAAGCTCTACTTTGTGGCCACTTAGCTAATGATGAGGGGGTCATTGATGCGGCAATAGCAAAAGACCCTGCACAGTTTCCCCGCATGTCGCTTTGCGAGGTGAATGGCAAACCTGCCCGCTCCCACTATCAAGTAATAGAGCGTCTGTATCACCCTGTAGAAAATGGGATATCGTTACCTGTAACCCGTGTCCAATTAACCCCTGAGACAGGGCGCACCCACCAGTTACGCATCCACTGCCAAAAATTAGGCCACCCAATCTTAGGTTGCGATCTATATGGTGGGCGATTATTACAAGGGACTGAGCAGACTCCACGTTTACTTTTGCACGCTAGCGAATTGCATTTTGTTCACCCTGCGAGTCAGAAGAACTTTAAAATGTTTAGCGCCAGCCCGTTTTAACGCCAAAGCTACGACTTAAAATTTGACGAGTATTACCACATCAGGTCGTCAGGGATCTTAAAGTCCGCATACGGGTCATCTTCATCCTGTTCTTCTTGGCTAAGTGCATTGTTGAGTACGATACTATCCGCATCTCTTTGCGTTATTTTATCCGCTACGCTTGCTGGAATAATCACATACTCGTTAACATCACTGTTATCAATCGTTAAACGTGCAATCGCCAGACGCCCACTGATCAGTTGCGTTTGTGTTATTTTGTCTACAACAACTTGCTTGATAACGTTGTTATCTGTGAAATTAAAACTAATATCTCCCTTTGAAATATCAACTTTATTCATTTCAATAAGTTGTTTAACTTGCGCTTTAAACTCTTTGGATTGCACCATTTGTTTATGCTGCTCACTCAATTGTTTGTCACGCTCAAGCTGTGCTTTTTTATTTTCTTCTACGGCTTCCCTTGCTTCACGCGCCTGAACACGTGATTTTTTAGCCGTTCTTTGCACTTTTGCCATTTTCTTACTAGTAACTAATCCTGCTTTTAGCATTTGCTCTTGTAAGGTGAGTTTCGCCATCTTCGCCTCTAAATCTATCGGATAATTATGTGATTATACCTGTAGCTACTGAGACCTGATAGGCTTTGAGCTTTATAGATGTAGAAATTATGTGATGTTATTTAAGAAAAGATGATACCGATGATAATTCAAAATTTGGTGTGTTTAACTTATTTTGTCTAATCCAAAATATGTTTATAAAAAATCATCGATATATTGTGATTTTGTTATAAACACGATTTGCTCAGTAACCATAGAGAGCTGACGAGAAAAAAATGGAGGCTTTCATCCATATAAAAACCTCTCTATTTCAATAGCTACGGAGTGGACATAATAATGGTAGCTGCTGAACTAAACTGGCCTTCTATCAATTCATTTGGCGATAAATTAGGTTTTTTAACTAGCGTGAACATTAATGTATCTCTACCATGCCCATTTTCTATTTTTGAATCGAAATGCCCATTCATAGGGGAAATTCTTTGCCCTTGATGATAAACCTCAACACCTAATCCAGACATAATAGAACCTTGACTACCAATATCTCCTGTTCTAACAAGTAAAGCATCAGATGAGAAAGTCGAAGTTTCTCCGCTAATAATCATCTTTATTGGCGCCGTCAGGTTATTATCTTCACAACTATAAGTGATTTCTGCGTTACGTTGAAAACGGCTTGCACTTCCCACCGTTGAAATACCCGATGCATTTACTGTTTCAAAATCAACAATGATGATTTGGTTATCATTGATATCACACGTACCCGTTCCAACAACTACGTCATTACCTGCATAGAAATTCCATTTAAAATAAGCATGGTCAATATGCTGATTACTATTTACAAATGTCGCATATTTATGGAGATCTAATGTCATCAGCAAATCGCCTTTTCTTACCAAGACTGATGGCGTTGGTTTAACATTTACCTGCAAATATAATTTAATTTGTAAAGGTTCACTAGCTGTAGTTAAACGAAATACTTGAATTTCTTTACCACTAAATGGTGCTAAATAATAAGCGCCACGCACGACCACACCCGCTTTTAATTCTGGGTTATTCTTAAATGTTGGACCAAGGTCAGCACCAGTCACATTTAAATAATCAACATAAGCACTGGGGGCTTCATTACGGCAGGTCATAAAATCACTCACATCCGCAAATTCATTTATACGATTTGGTACAGCAAAAATATCATTATCGAGAGGAACATCATAAATACTTTGTGTTCCCCCGCCAACTTCCTGCCCTCCATTAGTTTTACACTGGAACGCAAAAATAGTTGGGGAAAATAATAAGGTTGAGAGAAGTAATATTAATATCTTCATTGTTACTGATACCTTAATCATAAATTAAACTAAAAATAGCGGTTGCAGTAAAATGGCCAAACGCAATACTTTTATTTTTTATTGCATCGGGTTCCCCTTGCACATTCGCATTAAAACTTAAAATATTTGTACCATTCTCTAAATTGTATGCAGGCGTCGTACTATTAATGGGAATTTTTTTACCGCTATATTCTAAGATTTCAATTCCGATGCCCGAAGCCATGCTGCCAGAATCTAATGCAAGAAGGCCTGGTAAATTGATATTTTCGTTTCCTGTAAACTTAACGGTCACCGTTCTAAAGATACTATTATCACAGTCATCTAAATGAATATTAAAATTTTCAATTGGCGTTTTTTGATTAATATAGAGGTACTTATTAACGATAGTACCAAAGTCCACAATGATATTTTCATCACCGGGCCTTACTGTACAAGCTTCAGCGACAAGTTGGCCTCGTATCTTAATTTCACCAATTTGACCATTTTTTGCATGACTCTGTAACGAAAAAAATAACAAACTTAATAGCATGGAGAGTATTATTTTTTTAAATTTATAAAAATTGAAATTTAAGTTATTCATATAAATACCTTCAATGCTATATCAGACAATCTATTAAGATTATTCATACGTTATTTGAAAAGAAATAACACTTCGATAAGCTCCAGCCTGTAACTTCTCTGCAATTCTTACGGGAGCTACATAATAAGTTAAAATATTTTGCCCCGTAGAAATAAGCTCAGGTTCACTATACTCACCAAAAGCAATTTCTTTTCCTTTAGGATTAGTTATCTGCAATCCAAGCCCATTCACACCTTCAACTCTCGCTATGTTCGGCCTAAAAGGGACAACTGGCGTGATAAACCTAATTTTCATACCTGGCTGAGAAAGACTCCATGTGACATTACCGGATTTATTGTTTCTCAAAACCGTTGGGGTTTCGATACAATCCAATAACTCGATGTTTACCGGCGTCTTGTGGCCTTGGGCGCCAATTGTTTTTAATGATGCAGTTTCAATATTTCCTAAATCAACGGATTGAAATGCAGAATCCATCGATAAATGGCATGCACTCTCCGTTAATGAGCCATAAACGAAAATTTTACCATTTGCACCTTCAACATCCCAATTACCTGTTGTGTTATAAAAGGCATTATTTGATGCCGCATATATCACAGCTGAATGAAATATGAGAGATAATCCAAAGAGTAAGGAAAAGCTTTTTTGATTAATCATCATTTTCCTCTCTATTTACTTTCAGGAACAACCTGACATGTATTTGCTTGACATTTAAATTGAAGTTTTGGCCGGCCACCATAGTCATTTATATAGGTCAATACCGGATTTGCCCCCACAGTAGAACTTGGAACTCCTAATTTTTCTTCACTAAATGGTGCAACCATAACTGCCTTAAAATTCTGATTTACGGGTGAATTTTTTCGCTCAGCCGCACCAATAATCGTGATATAAAAGGGAGTTGGGTTTTTAATGATATATTGGTCACCTTGCTTAATAAGCTGTGTTTTTTCTTGCCAAGGGTTATTCAGCATTTCTGTTTCGCTTAGCATGATACTTTTAGGACGATAAAATAATTTAATTTTGCTCTGTAACGCTAATTGCAAAACATTCGGTTTATCACTTTTTGGCGGGATCTCCCTTAAATTAAAGTAATAAACACTTTCTCTATCCTGAGGTAACTGACTAATTTCAGGAAGCGCCTCAATACGGACTTGGCTTGATTTTTCGGGTTCAACTCTCTGCACCGGAGGTAATACAGCAAACGGTGAAGTAATTTTTACCCCTTGAATATTTTCAACCCACCCTTGGGCCAAATAAGGTAGCTGGTTATTTTTATTAGTAATAGTAATTGAAACGCTTTTTTGATCACCATTAAAAATAACTCGGGTTCTATCTAAAGCAATTGCCGAGA
Source organism: Providencia sp. PROV150 (assembly GCF_028481025.1). Taxonomy (NCBI): domain Bacteria; kingdom Pseudomonadati; phylum Pseudomonadota; class Gammaproteobacteria; order Enterobacterales; family Morganellaceae; genus Providencia; species Providencia sp. PROV150. Next base: position 79,242 of record NZ_JAMPPJ010000014.1, read on the forward strand.
ATGCGCTTCCGCTAACTAAACTGCTTAATAAAATAGTACTGATATATAAATTAGTTAATTTTTTCATAGCAATCACTCATTTACAGATTATTATCTGCTTCATTACGTTTATTTGATAATGGTTTACAAGGAATGAATAATCCTTGGTTAATTGTTTCTAAGTTTTCAGGAAAATTAATTTCACATTGTGCTTCCCCACCCCAATGAATAATCATGACTTCATTTGGGTTGATACCACTAACATAGGCATATCCATTATCAGTAACTATTCCCGTTTCTTTTCCTTTCAGATTCGTGATCTGGGCACCAAATGGCGGTGCAGAACCGTCAGACATACGCATTGAAAGCATCATCTTTTCACCAGACAGTACATTAAATTTGCGATAGCCAATCGCGCCTTCTGTTAATGTCGCTTGAACAATAGAATCCGTTACTTCGGCATTATTCGGTAATGCATTTAAATCGACTTTAACTTTACTGCGGTAGTAGCTATTTAAGTCAGGGACAATCACTTTACCAAATGCATTTGATGCAATAGGGATCCCTCGGTCTGATACGGGAATTTTAGCCACACCATCAGTGTCGATCAGCAAACGAGTTCCGCCAATATTTGAAACTCGATGAGCATCCGCACCATTTAAAGTCATGGTAAATCCGCCTTGTGCCCCTACCCCAAATGACGTGTAATTATTATGAATATAGCTGGCATTCGCAGTTAACTTAGTATTATCACCATAATGGGTAATATAGGTACTTGCGGTTCCACCTTTGTTGGTCGAGCCTGCACTGACTTGATAATTGGTTCTATCTGACAATTTGTCATAATAGGTTGCTCGATTAACGGTATCATCCCGTGTTGCTTGTAATGAATAGCCAATATTTGCACCATTTCCCCAAGGCATTGAAGCTGAAATATACAGGCCATCATCATTTGTTTCGTTATATTTATTGCGATAGGCCGATAACGAAATATTAATATTCTTCAGGCTTCCCCAATCTAAGGTTTTTGTCACCATTAAATTGTAGCGATTACTTTCTGGCTTATCCCAATAGGTTTGGTGCGAGTAGTTTAAATAAGCTGTAATTCTCGATTCCCTAAAGTTTTTATTTAAAGAAATCACATACATTTCTTTATTACTACCTTGACGCTCACCTGAGTCTTTAGCCGTTAAAAAATCGGTTACAGTCATAAAACTGCGTTCTGAGAATCGGTAACCTGCGAACTGTACTTGGCTATCATAGTCATCAAAACGTTTTGAATAGTTTATTCGATAAGAATTACCTGTGAGTTTTTTATCATTAGGAATATTTGCAATAGAATGCGTAATATCGAAAGATAAGGCACCAAATGCCAATAAGTCACGACCGACACCCACGTTGAATGCATTATAGTCTTGACTATTTAATGAGCCTGCAAGCAATGACCAACCATTAGTGACACCCCACGACATTTCACCACTCGCAAATGTATCTCCATTAACATGATGATCCATATCCGTTGGGCGACCCATCGCTAATTTATATCGAATACTACCTGGTCGAGTTAAATAAGGGATATTGGCTGTTTCAACCTGATATTCTTGAACTGAACCATCCTGCTCTTCGATTCGGACATCCAGTTTTCCCGTCGTCGCATCACTTAAATTTTGGATACGGAAAGGACCCGCAGCGACTTGTTCTTGATAAATAATCCGCCCTTGTTGGCTAACAATCACCGTCGCATTTGTCGTCGCAACACCCGTTATTTCAGGTGCATACCCACGTAAATTAGGTGGTAACATTAAGATATCAGAGCGTAAGCCAACACCTGTAAATCGAAAACTATCGAATAAATCAGTGTTAAAATAGTCCTCGCCCAAGGTCAATTTCGCTTTAATGCTGGTTAACGCTTTATAGGCGTATAGTCGGCTCCATTGAAAGTCATGCTCATTTTTACTATCCGAGCCAGTTTCTCGTTGAGCACGCCCCTGCCAATCTCCCCTAAAGCGCCATGCACCAAGGTTCACACCTGCGACACCATTTGCTGTCACATTATAGTTGCTATTATTATCATGAGGCTTATTCGCTCTTGCGTTTATATTGTAGTCTAAAATAACCCCTGAAATTCCTTCATCCCACAGAGAAGGCGGATCCCAGTTAGCTGTTCTATATTCAAGGTAGGCTTGAGGTATACTCAGATACAACGTTGAGTCAGATAAATCCCCCCGTGCTTGAAAGCCGGGCAAACTGCGTAAATCAAGACACTCATTATTATGCCACCACGTAATTTGCTTCAACGAACTGGCTGTTAGTCCTAGCTGCTGGACTTGTTCTGGTGTGATACAAACGAGGCTATCTTCAGGGTCGTTTTCTGGCGCATAGAATGAAAAACGTTGCTCGGGTAAAGTTTCTTTATTTACTTGTACTTTGAGGGGATAAATACCAGGCATAATATAGCCTGCACGTGAGAATTGCTTAACATCAATGTTTTTTTTGTCTTCTAAATCAAATAATGCCGTATTAAATTGTATGGTATCGGCAGCGTATAACTGAGCGGATAATGACCCAAATGTAATCATTATCGTTGTCGTTATTATATTTATTTTGTGTTGTTTAAAAAACATAAAAAACATCCCTAAAACACCAATATAATTTCTTAGAATTAATAATAATCGACCTTGAACCTTAATAAGGTTTGGTAATTACCCGCTTTAACAGGATGATAATTGGTGACTAATTGCATTTGATATTTAAGGATCATTGTCCCTGGCGTAATTCCTAATGCAGGTAATGGCTTTCCTGGTGTAATGGAATATCCCGATATATCATACAATGCCAATTGCACTCCTTTTGCTTCACCCGAGAGTGTGAAAAAATCACCTTCTGATGGACCATCAAAAGTGACTTCGAGTGAATTCCATTCGTTATTATCTTTCGAATATTTTTCCCAACGACAATCAATGAGCTTAATATTGAATTCTTTTATGGGGCCTTTCCCAACTTCACGAATATAGCTTGTTGGAAGTACCCCCATATTAATGGTCTGATCCCTAGACCCAATATCTATTGCGCAGGCAGTATCGACTATTTCGCCATTCATCGTGACTTTACCCCATCCATGAGATGATGCAGCCATTTGTGGCGAAAGAAATAATGTTAGAAGAAATAGGGAAGATACTTTGCTTCGCAAATAGATAAATCCTTTCACTTTAACCTCTGACTTAATTTGGTGATTAATAGAGGAACACAAAGGTATTCCTCTTAAACTAATCAATTAGTTATAAGTTAAGGTAAAGTTAGTTACGCCTTCGAATTTACCTAATGGAATTTTATCAACCGCAACGTTTGCACCTTGTACATAAGCGCTATAACGTAATGTATTATCACCCGCTTGTAATTGATGTTCTTGAGCTGTTGCAACTCCCATATCTAACGCTGCGCCATTAGTATCCGTTAATTGAATACCCACGTTGCCAGCAATAGTTGGGTCTGTTGCATCTAAGCCTGTTACACCGAGTAATTTAGAATTGAAAGCAGCGCTAGAACCAGAGAATGTGATACTCACTTTATCGTTGTACACTTTATCATTTGTATCTTTCGGGAATACACAGTCTTCCAATTCAATATTGAATTGCTTCGCGCTAGAAGTACCGCCATTCGCTAAAACAGAGTTAGCGATTTGGCCTAACCATACTGTTTGGTCAATAGAATCTGAACTAATTGAGCAAGGTGCATCGATGATTTCACCTTTAAATGTGACTTTACCATGCCCTTGATCAGCAAGTGCTGGAGATGCAATAGCGGCAGAAACTAGTGCGGCTAAAAATACTTTTTTCATTTGAACCTCATTTATATATAACAACGTGATGATTACCCAACATGATGTAGGGCATAGTTAGAATTTATTATTTTTAAAATAACTATTTGCTGTATAAAGAATTTAAAATAATTTCTGTTTGTCGATTAAAAATATAATGGTAGTTATCCTTTTCATCGGATAAACATTCACTATTATGAATAAATGAATTAGCACTAGGATTTTTTTCATTTATTTTCAATGATACACTTTCAAAAAATGCACTCGGGCTAATTTCTAGATAAAATAAAATTGAAAATAGCATTCCACAGTTAATGCTACATATTCCTCTTTCATAACGAGATATTTGTTGTTGTGATATCTTTAATTTTTTAGCTAGATCACTACCACTAAGTCCTTTCTCTTTTCTAAGATGCGATAATTCCATGCCAATTTGTTCAGTTAGTATTTTCTGAAAGCTATCTATACTGGTCTTTAATTTATTACTTTTCATATCTCACCAATTAAAGCCTTGTGTAATGAGGCAAAACAATCAGAACCACTCATAAAGTGAACAATTTATTTTTTGAAATGCAAAAAAAACGCAACAAAATAAATCAAAATGTTGCGTTAAATGAGTTTTAGGTAAATTGTTTTATATATAAGAATCGTCAGAATTAAAATCTTTAATTTATACCTTAAACTAGAAAAGTCAGATGATTTAACTGGCGAGTTTTATTACAAAAAAAATCATGAAAGATAACTTTTTGTTGTTAATGACAAATTTTTACATTAATTGATAATTACCTCTAAAATGCATTGCCGCAACAGAGTTTTATGCTATTTGATTTTAGTTAGTCTGATAATTATACTTATTAGGTAATTTGAACATTTTGATTTATTATGTTGCGTTACGAATTGATTTTTATAGATATTTTATTTTATCCGATTGATTATTATTGATAATTAATTAATTTTTTTATTGTATATTAAATTAATGTGTTTTAAATCATCAATAAGATGTTTTTAACTCACAAAAACCAAAAATATGAACTTATCATCTAAATGATTTCACTTATATGGTGACCTTTCACAGAATAACTTTATTTGATAGTCAAAAATAGACTATTACTGTAAAAAAAATGATTGAAATATGATAATAATTAGTTAACTGAGAAAGCGAACCACCTATACTCGCAATTGGAGTAATTAAATTATGATGATTCAAAAAAAAAGAATAAATAAAATTATAAACTAATCTTATTTTTAAAGGCTGGAAAATAAATTACTTGAGTATGTTGTTTATGGCTTTAAAAATAATTACTACCCTTAATATGCATAAGAATACCTCAGTTTTATAAAATCAATTACCTAAATAACTGAGGTATTCTTGGTGTTTAGTTCATATTATTATGTTTAGTGCTAGCTTTATATTGACACAACTCATTAAATTACTTATTGATTCGACCAAATACCACTAAATCTTTTTTCATTACTAGCAGTATAAATTACAGTATGGGCGATATTTCGATGCCCTAAATAGTCTTGGATTAATCGAGTGTCCCTACCCAAATCAGCTAAAGCATAACCGCATGCATGCCTTAGCATATGAGGATGAAGCTTTACAGGAAGCCCTGCTATTTTGCCATACTGCTCAAATAAGCGATAAATTTGATAACGAGAAATTTGGCTTCCCTTTTGTGAAATAAATAAACAATCTGACCCTGCTGTTTTCCAAGAATCTCTTTCAACTAACCATTTTTCAATCGCATTAAACTCTTCGGGAATTATAGGCTGTACGGTAGACAGCCCTCCTTTTAGTCTCCTAATAAATATCACTTTCTGCACCAAATCAATATCAGACATTGTGATATGAGTGAGCTCACTAACTCTTAATCCATGCAAAAAGCTCATTAATAACAAGCAATAGTCTCGATTAGGATAGCGACCTTGCTTTGTAGCATCCAATAAAGAATTAACTTCTGTACGTGTAATAAATTTACGTTTAGTCATTATGATCTCATCTATACCTCATTATATTTCGCTATATACCAACGATAAATCAACTAAAAATAATAATTTTTCAGAAAATTAAATATAATATGTCAGAAAGGTCAGTGATGATACCGAAATGCAACAACTTAATCATGATGTTACTAGGATACAAAAGACGAAATATGATGAATAGTTGAATGGAAATTGATTTATAAGGTAGTTATGTTGTTTTCATTCCATGAATGATGGACAATAAAGGTAGCCTCACATGGGTATTAGCCTGTATCCCTTTTCCCCCCTTATCTAGAATAGTGTATACTTGCCGGCAAGAAATTTATTCACGGTTAATTAATATAATGAAAGAAATCGAAAAAGCACAAATTAAGCTTCTTAGCGACCGTTTAGATCTTATTCGTCGCCAGATGGCAAGTATGCAACTGACGAGTGAAGTAGAAAAACACGCAGAACTAGAGAAAGAAAAAGCGACACTGGAAATTGAAATCGCTCGTCTGAAGGCGGTGCGTAACAAAAAACTAAGCAAAGAAGCGCAAAAACTAGTAGATATGCCGTTCAAGCGTCCCATCACTAAGAAAGAACAAGCCGACCTTGGCAAGCTGAAAAAATCCGTGCGGGGCTTGACCATTGTCCATCCAATGACGGCATTAGGCCGCGAAATGGAGCTGGATGTTATGACCGGTTTTTCTAAGGCTGATTTCTAGTTAGAAAGTCAACCCAACTAAAATCTGTAATGCCCAACAAATACTGGGAGGTTCTTAATACACTTTTTATAGTTATGAACCGCTAGTAAGTAATTCAGCCGCTCATCATCCATCACAAACCCTTTGATCAGATACCGTTCTAGCGTTTGCGTTGCCTACTGGCGAAATTGAGTGCCACCAACAGATGGAACGCAGTAACTGACAGCAAGCACATTATTTTACTAAAAAATAATGTGCAACTATATTTATAAATTCTGTTGAAAGAAAACTGTCAGTTTATCGAAAGGGATCTTGCTTAGATTATCATATAAATCAACATGATCAGCATTTGGAATAATCAAGAGTTCTTTAGGATCTGAAGCTACTTTGTACACATCTTCAGAATAATAACGAGAATGTGCATTTTCCCCTGCAATCAGCAAAATTGGTCTTGGTGATATCATTTCAATATTGGTATGCATAGGAAAATTAAAAAAAGATATAGGCGTTGTTGCTGTCCACGCGGTTGTTGAATTAATTGAACGGGGATGAAAACCTCGAGGAGTACGGTAATAATCAAAAAATGCGGCTAATACAGGCGGTGCATTCTCTGGCAGAGTCTCCGGTAAAACACGTTGTCCCTCGATAATATTGCCATCTTCATCGAATGGCACCTCATGGTAACCTAAAGCATAGTGTCCGTTTTTTGCATCTTTCCAGCGCTGCTGGCTAAGATAATCAATCACTTTATGTCGTTCTTCAATGGTGTAACTATCTTGGTATCCGCGGCTAATACTGCGAGACATATCGTACATTGATGCTGCTGCTACGGCTTTAATACGTGAATCGCTACTCGCTGCAGTTAAAGCCATACCACTTAATCCGCAGATAGCTAACGCACCAATACGCTCGCGATCCACATTTGGCTGTAGCCCTAAAAAATCGACAGCAGCACTAAAGTCTTCCGTATTGATATCCGCAGAAGCAACATTTCGAGGCTCACCCTCACTTTCTCCAGTAAAAGAGGGATCAAATGCTAGAGTAATAAAACCACGCTCTGCTAATGTTTGCGCATACAACCCCGAAGACTGCTCTTTTACTGCGCCAAATGGGCCACTCAATACAATCGCAGCAAATAACCCACTAGTATGTTTAGGTTGATATAAATCTCCGACTAAGGCTAAACCATAGCGATTTTTGAATGTGACTTTTCTATGTTCAACCTTATCACTTTTTACAAAGGTTTTATCCCATAGCTCACTGAAATTTGTATTTGGTTGCGCTAATACTGGTGATGTCATTATTGATGCCATACTCGCAACAGCAATACTTGCCCCCGTTAATTTCAATAAATCTCTACGTTCATGATTCATAATATGCATCCTCTTTTAGTTATTTCTTTGGATAAGCTCTATCACAGCTTGTTTTGGTGATGTAAATTGTAAATATTCCAGCCCATCGGTTATTTTTCCTAATTTAAATAACCCTGAGGAGTAACTAAATGGTTGATAAAAAATAGCAATATTTCCCCAAGGGGCATAATAAGTAATATCCCCAATCTCTGGCACGATCCCACTGGATGAATTATGAGTTAGTAGTTTTCGGGGAAGATAAGTGATTTTTTCTGTGGATGAATAATCTGCTAACTCAACAGTGAGCGGTAATAAACTGATAAAATCACGCGTCATTTCTGAATCTTTTAATTCTGCCTTGATTATTTGCGTATCAAGACGAATTTCGATTAAATACACTTTAGGTTCTATTGGTAAACTACGTGCCAATAATGGCTGGCTGATGCAGGCAAATACCAACAGAAAATAAAAATTTAATGGGGTAAGCCTATTTTTAAATAATAGATTCAACATATTATTTTTCCTTTTCAGCCTTTGCTGTGCATTGAACAAGTATTGCTGCGACTACAAGAAATAACGCACTGATTGCAAAGGTACTTTCATAGCCCATCAAATCAAATATTATGCCTCCCACCGAAGCGCCGCAGGCAATGGAAAGTTGGATCACAGCAACCATCAATCCTCCTCCGGCTTCTGCGTTATTTGAAAATATGCGAGGTATCCAGCTCCACCAACCAACAGGCGCCGCAGTCGCGATAAAACCCCAAATACTCAATAATACGATGGAAGTAAGACTGGAATAGCCAAAGAAAATAAGTGATACCGCAATACTGGCCATCAATAGTGGAATGGCGATTAATGTTTGATAGAACCCTATTTTTAATACACGATTAATCAGTAGAGTTCCGATAAATCCCGTAATACCAATAAGTAACAAACTAAATGTCACCATCGAGATATCGACTTTTACGACGGTCTCAAGGAAAGGACGCACATAGGTAAATAAGGTAAACTGCCCCATAAAAAATAACCCGATAGCAAGCATACCCAGTGTGATAACGCGATATTTAAAGAAGCTAAAAATACTGAAAATCTGAGGCGTATTTTGATGACTGTTCGGATCAGTTGGCATTGAGGGTAAACTCACCCACAACCACACAATAGTTGCAATCGCGATAGGCACCAAGCCTAAAAATGCCCCTCGCCATCCAATAGTTGAGCCCAAATAAGCCCCTAAAGGTGCAGCAATGACAGTTGCTAGCGCATTGCCGCTATTGAAAATAGCCAGTGCCTTAGGAACTTGATCTATCGGCACAAGGCGCATTGCTATCGCAGCAGACATAGACCAAAAACCGCCAACAACAATACCGATTAGCGCACGGCCAACCATATAAGTATAATAATTGGTGGCTAAAGCAATCATCGCGCCTGACGCCCCCATTAAGACCGTAAGCCCTAGCAATAAGGTTTTACGATTTAAATTATGAGTAAGTGCAGAAATAAATAAGCTCGTTATGACAGCAAATATTCCTGAGATAGTAATACCTTGTCCCGCCATTCCTTCTGTCACCTGAAAATCAAGCGCTAACGGTGTTAACAAGCTCACAGGCATAAATTCTGAGGCTATCAATACAAAAACACATAGCGTCATGGCAAAAACTGCACTCCAGTTCGCTCTTTCAGGAAAATTTCGCTCTTGAAAAATGGCATTATCCATCAATTATATTCGCCTATGTAACTACGATATTTAATGGACATCATCATGGCATACAGGTAATAATTTAATTAGTGGGTATAATCTTCATGAACTTGTGAGAAAAATTCATTAATGATGAAAGGTAAAATGAATGACTTGCACGCTTTTCTTATCGTTGCTCAAGAGCAAAGTTTTACAAAAGCGGCTGCAAGACTTGGTGTGACGCCTTCGGCATTAAGCCATACAATACGACTTTTGGAAGAACGCTTAGGGATTCGACTTCTCGCAAGAACAACCCGAAATGTTTCAGTAACAGAGGCTGGCGCACAGCTAATGAATGCCATCCGACCATTATTTGAACAGATTGATATTGAACTTAATGCATTAAGTGAGTTAAGAGACAGCCCTAGAGGGACTATTCGCTTAAGTTGTACCGATGACCAAATCGAAATTTATATTCGACCAATATTGAATAGTTTTTTACAAAAATATCCTGATATCACAATAGAAATATATGTGGACTATGGTTTTACAAACATTGTTGAAGAACGTTTCGATGCAGGAATTCGAATTGGCGATGATATCAATAAAGACATGATAGCAGTTCGCATTGGGCCAGATTGGCGCTTAATTGCAGTCGCTTCACCGGACTATTTTAAACAGCACCCTAAACCTTTATTTCCTAACGACTTATCTGAACATCAATGCATCAATATTCGCCATCGTGCTGCGGGGGCTATTTATGCGTGGGAATTTAAACAAAATGATCATACAACAAGTATAAAGGTGGATGGGCAACTCGTTTTCAATAGTACACTGCACCAGTTAAATGCAGCGCTGGACGGAATGGGAATAGCCTATATTCCAGAACATTTAGCCGAGCCTTATATTGCCAAGGGGAAGTTACAGGCTGTATTAATCGATTATAGCCCTTACTTTGAAGGTTTTCACCTGTATTACCCAAACCGTCGACAGTCCTCACCCGCTTTTATGGCTTTTGTAGAAGCGATACGGTATCGAACAAAGTAGTCGCATTTGGTGAGTTGGATAAATAGCAGTGCCCCCATTAATACCCCCAGATTGGTTTTTTAGTAGTAGGCTTTTTTACTAATCCCACCAGCACATTGCAAAACTTCACGGTCATTAAAACTTAAAAACTGATCCAGCTTTGTATCCCAATCCTGTAAAAAAACTTGCTTACGACGCAGTGCTTGGTCTTCTGCAAAATCTAACCACATATTGACGATACGGTTTAATTCTTTCAGTTCATTTTCTCGAAGATAGTTCTTCGCGATCGTGACATCGGTTTTACGCACCTCATCAAATTTATAGCTGGTTAAGCCCATATCCAACTGACTGGCTTTGAGCTTCATTGTGGGGGCATCCAAAAAATAGGGAAAAATTATGCCCCCAATTTTGCCCCCAAACAGGGGTATAAACCAGTAAACAAGGGGAGAATCAGACAGACTTCAAAGTGATTAATCTTGTTGATTTAAAAGGAAAATATAGACTTTTGGAGAAATTCAGAAACTGCGTTTGGCGATCACAGGAGTCGCATATAGATAAAAACAATATGATTTAAAAAGAAATTATTAATATGGATAAATAATTAACCCCCAAATGCACCCCCAAAGCAAAAATCACACCTAAACTAATAATCTAGTTAAGGGGTTAATGAGTGGGTTGTTAACAAGATAATTATACCCCCTCATGACCCTTCTGTTAAATAGTTTGCCTCCCATTAAAATGTTCGTGCATCTTTTCTGTCATGACCCACAGCGCCTTGTTCAATTTGATATCGCCATCAATACCATTCACAGAACGAGTACGAGCTCGCTTGCCTTTAGCGTTCCTACCTGATAATCCTCCCTTGATTAAATTTTCCTGCAAACGTTGATATACCGTCCAAAGATCATCTTTCTTATCCTCCCAGCGACGAGGCTGCAATACTTGCTCTTCGGTAATAGGTTGATGTTCATCACCAAAGCGGTAGGTTAAAGCCGCTTGTGCTAAGGCTTGCTGTGCTGCTGGAGGTAACATGAGAGATTGCATTTGTTCACGCTTTTCTGCCACAGTATCAAAGGTTTTTAACACCTCATAAGCCCCTTCAATTACCTTGCCAACAACATCGCCTTTATGCGGTACACGCACTTCACCAAAGGTGTCTCCACAAACTAAACCATTTTGACATACAGCTCTAAATAACCCCGGCAACATCTGATAACTGCTTGATCCATCATGGCTATTTAGCAAGATAATTTCAGGTACTTGTATCCCTGTGATTTAATCATGGCGACGTAACCGTAACATGTGCTTGGTGTGTTCTCGACGGCTAATATCACGCACACGAGTCTGGCAAGCAAAGAACGGATAAAAGCCTTCTTTTTGAAGACTATCCAATAAGGTAATGGTTGGGATGTAAGTGTACCGTTCACTACGTGAATCGTGTTTTTCTTCTGAGAAAACACTTGGGACAGTACGGAATAATTCTTCTGTGGTTAACGGGCGGTCGCGACGAATGCTATTCGCTGCACCAAAACGGGAAGCTAAACGAGTCATAATAAATTTCCTTGAAAATAAATAAGAGAGGTAAGACTAAGAGAATAAATTAAGGAAGCAGTTAATCGATAAGATGAAAAATAGCTGAACTTTCAGGATGTTGAATGGCGTAGTCACGAAGCTGATAAAAACGGTCGACCAGCAATTCACTTTCAGTTCTAAATGACCACATGCTATACAGCATCAAACAGACGGCCATACCAGCAGCTTCAGGGCTGAGTTTCGCTTCATTACCATTATGCATATTAAACAGTGTTAATTTTTCGGTGCCCAAATCAGGATAAATAAACGCACCTCCATTGGTTAAGGTACAGTATTCCCAATAACCGCCCGTGTATTCCTCACAGAACTGGCCCATGATAGTGAAAATGACCACTTCAAAGGTGGCGAAGCCTTTAACGGTGCCAAAGTAGGTTTGCCAAAAATGCATGCGCTGGTGGTTGGAAACGGGTGTTGCGATGATAGGTTCAAGTGTCATAAGAAAGCCCTTTTGTGGATAGGATTAAATAAAAAAGGCAGACCCGTTGGCCTGCCGTTATGCTGTTATTACATTGAAATAGTTGAATTTTAGTTGTCGCTAAATAATCCGTTAAGCAGTCGCTCAATGGCTCCACCCAATAAGGTTGTGCAAGCAAGCGTCGCCCCAAGTCGAGCTGCTTGAATTTCCGCGTCGGTATACTCACCTTCAAGCGTAAGTTGCTTATTGACCGTCTTCTGGGTGTAGTAAGTGATAGACACCAGTGTCACAACGCTCACAGAGGTGGCGATAAGTTTAAAAATGGACATAGATTACCCTTTAGTCAGGCGTTCACTGGACGTGAACGCCGAATAGCGTGTGAAAACTCAGTATTGATATCGGGCGATATCCGGTTTTTGAAAGGATTGTGTTTGGTAGTAAAATAACGCTTTTGCTATTCCTTTAATAATTTGAGGTGTTTCAAGTTTACCTTGGTACGCCCATGCGACGGCATCCGTTCTTGCTGAACGGCTCAATGTTTTTTCCATCATAGGGGTAAAATCTTCCTGCCCTTGTTTATCCTCTAGGTTATACAGAACATGTGTTAGAACAGGCTTTTCAGAGTTAACGAGGCTCCAAATAAAAACTTGGGTAATTGACCAGTCTTGCGCATTTTTTTGTGCGCGTTTTAGGTCTGTGATGTATTGCTCCGTGATTTGAACGCCTTCATTTTGCTGGTGTTTAAATTGTGTTAGTACATTGGTATTGTATTGCTGAAGCTCAGAGACCTTTTTCCGGAGCGTTGCCTCGACATTTTCCGTTTGGTTTAACCACGGCAATAAATACAAGCCAACAACAGGGGCGTGGTCATTCAATGTCTCCGTTAATGCATTCCACGCTTTAAGCTGGCGCTCGGCTTCCTCTGACGGGGTATAACCGGCATTAAATGCAATCGGTGTCGTCATTGCATAGGGCTGGTCAACATTGCCACGGAGTAGTGACCAGTCCTGTTGAGACAGTGTTGTGATGACCTGTAAAACCTGTGTAAGCCTCTGCTCCTCAATGGTTGAATCTGTTTTCGGTGTTTCCGCATTGGCAAAGCGCGGTATGAGTTTAGTCATACCGTCTATTGCCGTTTGATACCAGTTATTTAAATCGTGGTTAATGGCGGTTTGTAATGCCCCTTCAGCTAACTGACACTTATAGACTACCAAGGGTCTTTCTTGTTCATCCGTTAAGGTTTCCCATGTTGGTGAAACGCAATCTTTACGGTGGTTGAGTACACCACCGAGCGTAACACTGCGGTCGTAATCATAAATCAATCCTTGAACACGCAAAATGTCTTGGGAAACAGCCTTAGCAGGAGTTGAAGTTGCATCATCACATCCCAGCAAAAGTGCGCTGCTGATGCAAACAGTATAAAAAATAGCTTTCATCTTAATGCCTTATAGTTTAACGAGTGATTGGATATATTGGTAATGGGGCAAGGCTTGAATAAACGCCTCTTCACATAACCGTTGGTTGAGGTCTTCACGATAACGAAAGCCCCGCGCCGTCATGACCACATCTTGCAAGGCCATCACATCAAAGACATGAATGTGCTGCGCGATATCGGCAGCGAGATACCAATGACCGTGGTAATAAATCAACTTATACGGGGCAACGTTCGTGATGTTTTTTCCTTGGTGGGCAAATTGCAGCAAACGCCGTTTTACAATGGCTTGTGTCAAGATATAAAAACCCCCGAACAACGAGGGACGCTGTTCTGGTGGGGTATGGTAAACAATAAACGGTGAATCAATTGTTGGGTCGAGCAGAACCGTCAGCAGCTTTCTGTCTAAAGCCGGAAACAGTGAGGTGATATGCGTAATAGCCGCAAAGCGCAGTATGTCCTTATCGGTACGAAAAGGGCGCTGTGATGCCGCCAATCGATAGCCACCTTGGTGATATTCCAAGTCCAAATACTGAAGGCGCTCATTAAAGTCACGCCGTAGGGTACGAGTCGAGACATTGAGCTCTTCTGATAACTCGGATAAATAAACGGTTTCTCCTCGAAATAATTGACTGATAATAAACGCCAACCGAGACGCAAGCCGGTCATGGCGAGACACAGATGTCGACATGATGTTGTCCTTATTAAAATAGCTCCGGCAAGCGGATAGAATGGGAGTGGTGGCCTTATTGCGATAAGGCTTTTTGTCGTAAGTACGCCACAATGATGCAGGCGGGGACGGTGACGCGATAAACGGGTCCTGCTAAGTCAGCGACAAGCCATGCAGAGCTCACTGCAAGACCAATCGGGCCTGCAATCAAGGAAAGTGCTCGGTGTGCGGCAAAGAGTGTACCGAGGGTGGCAACCCCACCTAGCGCATTAATCACGCCAATGGCTGAGAGTGTTGCTACTTCTAGCGCGGCAATGCCTGAGGTACGGATAGCCGCTTGAACAGCAATCAAAATCAGCTGGGGCGTCGGGTTAGTGAGGTTAAGTTGCATATCACGGGAGAAGGCTTGCAACTCTTCAGTCGTCAGCTCATTTAAGCTTTTTTCTAATACTTTCAATAACAAGTTTAATTCTAAGGTTTCGGTATTTCCCTCCTTCGGATAATTGACATCAAGGTGGTCACAGACATCCTGTAAGATTTCACGGTACAACACGCCCTTATTGCCTCGAACGAAGCTCATTAAGCTGTTGGCCCCAAAAGCTTGCAGCTCTGCCGCAATCGACATCCAATATTGCTGGTGCTCTGGATGGTAGAGTTGATATTCAGGCGAGCTGGTTAAGGTTTCAGTCCAACGCTTTTGTCCGTCTTTGCTGTCGTGAGTCAGTACAGACACAAGCAAGCCCAGTTCTTCATTGCTGCATTCACGTAAAAACGCTAAATCGGTATCTAATCGGTAAGTTGCCATCAGTGTTATTCCCCAGTATGAAAAAGAGAACACCACGATAACAACCTTACCGGACAGGTTATGTCCGGCTATTTGACTTTTTTTCGAGAGAGAAATGAAGGGAAATGACAGGGTGTGTCGCAAAAACAACTCAACATATTGATATATAGCAAATAATTACATTACCCATAAAATGATATATATGTGAAAAAAAATTGAATCGTAATGAATTTTATTTATTCATCTTCTTTTTCAATTAGATACGTCAGGTACTCGTTAATTTTCATTCGATTTTGTTTAGCTAATCTCGATAGCTTATCTTTCACACCTTTATCTAAATACGTGTTCAGCACTTTCTTTTCCACGATTTGGGTTCGATAGTTTTCTTGTGACCACGCCTTTTTCATTTTAATAATTAATAACTCTTTTGAGTCTGCCGATATATCTAAACTAACATCAAAACACCCCATTAATTGCACTCGTTCACTAGCAAATGTATAAACTTCTGAACGAGACCATCGAGAAAATAAGCGAGACCTTGCAATATAATTTTTTGCCCATTTCATCTGCATTGGATTACGTTCATCAATCCATGACAGGTAGTTTGTATCCTTGATTAACATCCACTTTCGTTTCAAATATGTAAGAACTTCCTTTTTCTTTTCTATTGAAGAACCCAGTAAATCAAAAAAATACATAATATTATTTAATGCATCTTTTGCATTATTGGGTGATTGAGATAAACCTTGCTTACGATACTCATACTCACCCAATGGAGTTGGGTAATCAATAGGCTCATATTCAGATGTCCGATGCATGCCTCGATATCGATGGTTATTAATAGCAAAAATCTTTTTGTTCGTTAAATAATGATTGATGTAATAGAGAATAAAAAACGTACATCGCTCATTGGATTTAATCCAATCAAATTCTTCATTTTGTATAACTTTACAACTAAATTCGTCTTTCGCCTCACGAATGAATCGCATACGCTCTGTCGTATCTTCCAACTTATTTTTTATCGCTTGATTAAGCTCTTTTTCACTTTGTGAATGGACCTTCATTAATGGAAGATTCAACGTTTTTGAAATGTAAGAACTATAAAAATACCGTTCTCTGTCATTGCTTATTTTTAAGTATTTATCTTGATTAGACATAAACCACCCCCTAAAGAACTACGTAGTAATAGTGTAGCTTATTTTGTCTTTAATTAGTCTCTATTACGTCACAATTTACGTTGTTTTTATGTCATATCTCATGTCTTACACACATATAGACAGATTGATTATAAAATTATTAATTTCAATATATTAAAACAAAAAAGCACTAACTTAAAGCATATGAAAAGTACCTAAAATCAAAAAATAGGTATGATAACCCCAAGCATAACCATTCATTAAACATTGAAACCCGAGTTCAGCTTCTAGGATTGTTTATTATTAATGAGTTAATCAGTATATCTCTTGTTTATCTTGACCCATTCACAATCATGTTAACTACAGAAGAATGAGAACATGTAAAACCATGCTCAATTGTCACTGAAAAACATTACGCATAAGCAATACAACTCCATGCTGATTTTTACCTAAATCAGCATTATTCACATCGAGGCCTATAAAAAATTAAAAATAACTCCTCTGCCTGATTATACGAACCTTTATTCGATCACAGGCAAATAAAATGACAAATCGCGCACTTCACTTAAATCAAGTTGTTCTCTCTACTGTTTTTGAAAATGACCGTCTAACGCTCACTCGAGACCACTCAATGCGTGAGTTGGTCTCGCTACTCATGGGAAATATTAAACACCTTTCAAAACGTCTAACTCATAAATTAGATTTATACAAAGGCATTCCCTTGTCACCTAATAACCCACGCTTGCAGCTCACCTCGGTATCCCCCAAAGGTGAACTCTTTTTAGAAACGCTCAAGTTCATCAATTACATTCAATCAATGGAAAAATCTCGAATACAGCACTTACACCCCTCTCTTGAGTTGTTGGTCTCTCTTTTTAACAAATACCGCCTAAGCGACATTCTGATAGAAGGCGATAAATACTGGCTGGTGGATACCCCAGAACACGTTCAGTGCCTTAACGAGGTCTTCCGTGAGTTCCAAAGCACGTTAAAAAGCCCTGACTATAAAAAGCAAATTCGTACTTTCGAGCAAGGTGCTCAGAAAAACTATCGACGGGCTCAAAAGTATGTTGATTCGTTATATCAACGTTACTCCAAACTGTTAGTTGTGCGTGTAGATCTATCTTACAAAAGTGGAATTAGTCATAAAATCAAAGCTCACCACCTCCGCCAACATCGTCAAGCCCTGTACAAAGCCATTAATAGCGCCCCACTCTTTTCATGCTGCGTTGGGTATATCTTGAAATTAGAATTCGGTATGGAAAAAGGATTCCATTATCACGCCTTATTTTTCTTTAACGGTCAAAAGGTTTGGAGAGACATCACTCTGGGTAAACTCATTGGTGAACTCTGGCAAGAACGTATTACAGGCATGGCTGGTTTGTACTTTAACTGTAATTACCAGAAAGAAAGATATCGCGAACTGGGGATTGGCTTACTAAAACGTGCTGATGAGGGGAGTAAGAAAGGATTGCTCAATGCGGTGAGGTATTTATGTAAAGCTGATGCATGGGTTCGCCTTGCTGTGCCTGAACTCAAACGCACCTTCTGGCGAGGAGAAATCAAACCGAAGAAAACCATCAAAAAACATCAATAACGAGTCACCAAATTATTTTTTACACATCTGGTTAATGATGTGGAGTGATATCCACATCAACCGTTTCGATATCGCTCCTGCTTTTTACCTACTTTAAAAACAGGAGTTTTACCATGAGCACGCAAACTGAAAATATTGCATTACTTGATGACCAATTCATTGACATGAAATTTATCACTGCACTAACTGGGTTAACGGATAAGTGGTTCTATAAGTTGATCCAAGATGGCGAGTTCCCAAAACCAATCAAGTTTGGTCGTATGTCGCGCTGGTTAAAAAGTGAAGTCGTACAATGGCTACAAGTACGCATTGATGAATCGAGAGGAGCCTAGCGTTACCCTAGGCTCTTAAACCACCCGTACGCATTACTGCACATCTTATACATCACACCTAACCTTTGACCATCTACTTCCCTTAAACCGCACCGGACACGATTGAGTGCGTTTTGAGACTCAGTACGCCTTAACACGAACCTCCTTTAATACCAATACAGGCATATGCTCTGCGCCATTCGTATTTTAAAGATGAGTAACCGATACCACCCTGAGTTTTAGATACTCAGGATATTTAATACTAATTGTCCAAAAGGGTTGCACCCATACTTAAATTACATGAAATCAAAATGTCTCTCGCCTTAACACAAAACAATCGATTCGCGGGAGCCACTCAGGAACCAAGTTATTCACGAGAAAACTATTACTGTTCTCACTGCGGCGAGCCCGTCACATTGCATAAGACACCGACTGAGTCATGGCTTACCCATTCAGAGCCTCGGACGGCAGAATATTGTCCACTGGTCATCAGTAAGCGCAAAAGCCTACAAGACAAAGAACGGCTGAACACTCACGTTCGGTCAGCGTCCCCGATTTTGAAGGTCACGGATTGGTTTTGAGTTCAGTGTCGGTGAATACTTTACAAACAATCAAAAATGTTACCCAAAATGTGATGAGGGGATTTGGTGCATTCCTGCGGAGAATGTCACTAATGAACATCGCTTTTTAAAGTGAACAACATTTAAGAACCTCTACCCTGTTGGGTATTAAACACGTTAATCTTGTAGAATAAGAAAATACAAAACATCACACTAACCCATTTAATTACACCGACATCATGACCAGAGTTAAAAAAATAGTGTAATCATCTAATTCAACTTAACTTACACCAAAGTTAACCAATATTTAACGCTTAAAAATCTCACAAATGAAACCAAATACTCCGGTGAATATCTTCCCAAGCATTTATTCACCATATTAAATTTTATTTACCAAAAAATGCGATTTCATCTTATTGTCCTTCTTGTCAATTTATGTAAATGTTAACAATAAATTTAACTTAAGATAACGTTCTCAATGAAAGTCAGCTATTCCCTAAATTCCGTACTTTAAACTCACGCCTAATCAGCGTCACAACGGATTTGTGGGCATATTAGCAAGGATGCCCTGAACCGACATTTCATCACTGGCACCGCCTTAATTCATTGAGTTAGATAAATACATATATTGATTTATGAATTAGGCAAAAATATGCAGGAAAAAGCATCACCCCTTATGCGTCGTCATGTTGACGGGCAACACCGTTTCTTTAAATGGAGTTTGCTAAGCTTATGTTTTATGTCAGCGCCCTTATTAGCTGACCCCATCAACCAAGCACTCTCTATCGATGCCCGTGAGCAGCAACGTCAGCAAGAACGTGAGCGCATGATACAACAGCAAAACAACCCCGTTGTGGATACGCGTATTCAACAGCCTGATTTGTCACTGCCCGATTACCCACAAAATGAACACCCCTGTTTTACCATTTCCACTATTCGCCTTGACGGTGAATCCGCTGCCGATTTTCAATGGGCGCTAAAGGCCGTTAACGATGCCAAAGGCCAATGCTTGGGTAGCCAAGGGATTTTGTTGGTCCTCAATAAAGTCCAAAATGCCATTTTAGAAAAAGGGTATGTCACCACCCGCGTGATGGCACAAGAGCAAGACTTGAATCAAGGTGAGTTAGTCCTCACGCTTCAGCCGGGACGGATTAACGCCATTCGTTTTGATGAAGGCACCTCATGGCGTGGGCGCTTGTGGAATGCCGTTCCTGCTTCCTCGGGCGACATTCTGAATCTACGTGATATTGAGCAAGGGCTGGAAAACTTTAAACGTGTACCCAATGTCACTGCCGATATTCGTATCGAACCCGGCCCAGTTGACGGCACCAGCGACTTAGTGGTCAGTTGGCAAGAAAAACGCCCTGTACGATTAAGCTTGGGTTTAGACGATAGCGGGTCAAAAAGTACCGGACGCTATTTAGGCTCTGCGACGCTAGCCATTGATGCGCCGTTTGCCCAAAACGACATGTTTTACGCCAATATCAGTAAAGATTTGTTTGATAAAGGCCCTTTCGGTAACCACTCTTATACCCTGAACTACTTTATTCCCGTTGGCAATTGGGGCTTTGCCGCCAATTACAATGAATATAATTATCACCAAAATATTCCCAATGCTAACGAAGTGCTGCGTTATAGCGGCAAGAGCGATACCGCACAATTTACCGTGTCACGGTTGCTGTTTCGCGACCAAACCCACAAAACCACCCTTAACCTGCGCACCTACCGAAAAACGGCCAGTAACTCAGTAAACGATATTGATATTGAGCAGCAGCGCCGCCGTACCGCGGGGTGGGAAGTCGGTGTTAATCAGCGCAGCTTCTTAGGCAATGCCACACTCGATGCCAATGTTAACTGGCGTCGCGGCACAGGCGCCTACGGTGCACGCCGAGCCCCTGAAGAAGATACCCACAGCGGCAGCGCTCGCGTGGGGATTTTTCTTGGGGACATCAGTTTCAATCAGCCATTCACGCTGGGTGAACAACCTTGGCGCTGGAATACCGCTTTACGGGGTCAATGGACTCAGCACGCTTTAACACCACAAGAACGCATGTCTATTGGCGGACGTTATACCGTCCGTGGTTTTGACGGTGAGCAAGTGCTGTCGGGTGAAAAAGGCCTGTTATGGCGCAACGAACTGGCATGGAATGCTTTCTCTCAAGGGCAAGAACTGTATTTAGCCGCTGACTACGGGCGTGTTGAAGGCCAAAGTACCAAATACCTTGTGGGGCACCAGCTAGCGGGGACCGCATTAGGGCTTCGCGGCTCAATTTCATCGCGTTTAAGCTACGACCTGTTTGTCGGCGTGCCGTTATATAAGCCGAAAAAATTTGAAACCTCTGGGGCAAGTGCAGGCTTTAGCCTCAACCTTGAAATTTAATCACATTTTATTGATTTGATAGTCGATAGACATTTTCAGTTTTACCCGTGTCTGCACTGTTTTTAAAGGAATACCATCATGAACAAGCATTGTTATCGTTTAATTTTCAGCCGCACTCACGGGGAATTACGTGTTGTATCCGAGCTCGCTAAAAGCTGTAGCACGGAGTCAGGCCAAACGCGTGGCTCAAATGGCGGTCGCCTATGGGTCACTCTGCGCCGCACCTCGCTGCTGCTGTGGTTAGCCTTGTGGGGTGGCTCAGCCATGGCGAGCAGCATCATTGCCGATAACAATGCGCCTAAAAACCAGCGCTCTGATGTGATCAATACGCAAAATGGCATTCCACAAGTCAATATTGCGGCACCGAATGGTTCGGGCATTTCCCATAACCAATATAAACAATTCGATGTCGATAACCGCGGCGCTATTCTTAATAACTCGGCGGTGATGACTTCAACACAAACCGCAGGGATGATCCAAGGCAACCCGAATCTTGACCCGAACAAAGCTCCTGCTCGCGTTATCCTAAATGAAGTCAACAGCAATAACCCGAGCCAAATTAAAGGCTTCCTCGAAGTGGCTGGTGGTAAGGCGCAAGTGATTGTCGCTAACCCATCGGGAATTATTTGTAATGGCTGCGGCACCATTAACGCTGGCCGCATGACCCTCACCACAGGTAAACCGCAATTTAATCAAGACGGTAGCCTTGCGGGATATCAAGTGGAGCGCGGTGTTATCCGTGTTGAAGGCGGTGGCTTGAATGCTGATAGCCGCCACGATACCCAATATGTGGATTTGCTCGCCCGTGCCGTTGAAATCAACTCCGGCGTGTGGGCGAAAGAAAAAATTGCCATCGTTGCGGGTAAAAATAAGGTCGATACTAACAATAAAGCCACCCCGATAGAGAACCAAACTGCACAACCTGAATTTGCCATCGACATGGGGCAAATGGGCGGCATGTACAGCGGTTATATCCACATGGTGGGCACCGAAAAAGGTGTGGGCGTTCGCAACCAAGGCGGGCACATCCAAGCGGATAAAGCGTTAACCGTTAGCAGTAACGGTAAACTCAGTTGGGGCAGCGCATCACAACAAGCGACCACCCAAGCAGGCAGCGATATCACCCTAACCGCCAAAGACACCATCGACCACCAAGGCAAGTTGCACAGCGGCGGTAACTTAAACATTGAAAGCCAAACAGCTTCAGTGAGCAATACAGGCACACTGGCTGCGCTGAAAGATGTCAATATCAATGCGAAAGGCGATATTCACAGCCAAGGCAACGTACTCGCGGGCAGTGACAACAAAAGCAATATTATTAAAGATGCCAATATCACCTTAAACAGCGACGGAAAAATTAATACCCGAGGCACCCTATTAAGTCAACAAAATATCACTGTGGCAGGTCAATCGCTGGATTTAAGCCAGACGCAAGTTGCAGCGTCCAACTTAGCACTCACCGCCAAACAAGGGGATATCGCTCTGACCCAAGGCAAAATTGACGCCAACAACGTCAAACTCAACAGTGCGCGTGATGTTCACGCACAGCAAGTACAGGTCAAAGCCGCGCAATGGAACATCAGCGCTAACAATTTATTTAACCAGAAAGGTACATGGGTACAAATAGGGCAACATGAGAGCCAATTTGCGCTTTCTGGGCAACTGAATAACCAAGGCGGTGCGATTGAAGCCAATCGCCTCATGCTCAATGCCGACTCATTGAACAACCAAGCTGGCCGGCTGGTTGCGTTAGGCAAGAGCCAACAAGATTGGCAGGTGAAAAATAGCGTTAATAATCAGCAAGGTGAAATCGGGGCGAATGGCGATTTAAGCCTAACAGCGAATACGATTGATAACCAATCGGGTACGATTAAAAGCCAAACCAAACTGGCCTTGAATGCCAAAGAGCAGATTGATAATAGCGCGGGTAACCTTGTCGCAGGGAATGCTGTCAACCTGCAAGCAGGCAAATCGCTGAATAACCAATCCGGGACGATTAACAGCCAGCAAGTCACTGTCACCACGGACAATCTCAATAATGCACTGGGTAAACTGATTAGCCAGACGACCCTCGATATTGTCGCTCGCCAGCAAGTGAATAACACCAACGGGTTTATTGGCTCAGGTGATAAATTAACCTTAACCGCTCAAAATGCGGTTAACAACCAACAAGGCACGTTACAAAGTGATACCCAGCTCACGGTTGATGCACAACGCATTGATAACCAAACAGGGAAAATACTGTCTGGTGAGCAACTGGTTCTTAATGCAACTGCTGACCTCGATAACCAGAGCGGAACACTTTACAGCAAAGAGATTACGCTAAATGCAAGCAATATTAAAAACCAGCAAGGACAAGTCGTTGGTGAAAATAGTGTTGATATCACAGCAAAAAATGCGTTCGACAACACCAAAGGTAAAGTGATTGCCAATGAGTCGTTAACCGCGTCTATCGGTCAGCAACTCGCCAACCAAGCAGGTTTACTGCAAAGTGGCAATCAAGCGCTCATCACTGCCCTTTCATTGGATAACCGTGACGGACAAGTACTATCAGGCAAAGCCCTTGATATCACAACCACCGCGCAAATTGATAATGCCAAAGGCGAAATCAGCAGCCAGAACGTCAATATTCATACTGCTCACTTGGATAACCAAATAGGTAAAGTGATTGCGACCCAAAACCTTGATCTCACCAGCCAAGGCGATGTGAATAATCAGTCTGGGTTATTGGAAGCAGGCAATCAATTAACCCTCGATGCCCAAAGGGATATCGCTAACCTGCAAGGTACGATTCAAGCAGGACAACAGGCGAACTTCAGTGCACAAAGCATCGATAATGCCCAAGGCCAGTTGTTATCGGGTAACCAACTCATCGTAAACACGCAAAATGACCTCAATAATAATCAAGGAAAAGTCAGCGCGGGTAAAACATTGCAGTGGCAAGGTAATCATTTCAATAATACCGCGGGCTTGCTACAAAGTGGTGGCACATTAGCGTTAACCGGTAACCAACTGAGTAATCAGCAAAAAGGCCAAATCCTTAGCCAAGATGCGCTATCCTTCGCCCTTAGTGGCGATTTTAATAACCAAGCGGGTATTTTAACCAGCCAAGGTGATACCGCGATTAGCGCTAACCTTGTCAATAACGCGCAAGGGGCACTCAATGCCCTTGGGCGCTTAGATATTCAAGTGGCACAGCTGATTAATAACCGCGATGGGCGCATTTTCAGCCAGCAGGCGCAAACACTCAACGCACAAAATATCCTTAACCAACAGGGCTGGATGGGCAGCTTAGATTCATGGCAGGCCACGGCTCAGTTATTCAATAACCAACGCGGTGAAATCCAAAGCCAGAAAAATGTCGAACTCACGGCGAACGCACTGGAAAACCAGCAAGGCACATTGCAAGCGGGTGGCTCAGCCTCACTGTTGGTTGCCAACGAAATCAATAATATTCAAGGCAAAATCAGTGCCAGTCAAAACCTCACTACCACGGGGCAATCCGTCAAAAACCAGCAAGGGCAATTACTCTCTGGCGGCACATTAGAACTCAGCGCGTCGAATGTCGACAACTCACAAGGCGGCTTACTGTACAGCCAAAAACAACTGTTGTTATCGATTGAGAATGCGCTCAATAACGCTCACGGTAAATTGCAAAGTGGTGAAAACCTCACATTAACCAGTAAAACGTTAGACAATACGTCTGGCAAAATCGAAAGCCAGCAAGCCCTGAATATCACCAGCACTGAGGCGATTGATAATACGGCAGGGTCAATCCTCAGTAATCAAAACCAACAACTGGAAACTAAAACCCTTAAAAACCAGCAAGGGACGGTGAGTAGCCTTGGTGAGCTTGCCCTGAAAGCAAACGAGCTTGATAACACCCAAGGCACCCTGATTAGCCAACGCGCGGGCACCTACAACATCGCGCAGCTCAATAACACACAAGGGAAAATTCACAGCGGTGATACCTTGACGTTAACGGCTGCCGATATCCAAAACCAACAAGGGCAACTGGTTTCCACCAACGCACTGAAACTGATTGCACTCACGTTAGATAATCGACACAACGGTATTTTAAGCAGCCAAGGTCGCCTCACTCTGTTACTCAATGCCTTAGATAACCGCGAAAACGGGCTGGTTCACGGCAGTAAAGAAACCACGCTGACCGTTAAAAACATCGAAAATACCCAAGGTCGACTGCAAAGCAATGAAAACTTAACGTTTTCAGGGGTGAATACCCTCAATAACCAATCAGGTCAGGTGTTAGCCAATGGCGATATTGCGCTGAATACGGATGCAGCGTCCACCTCGGCTCAGCTTGCCCTCTCAAACCAACAAGGCACCCTGCAAAGTGGTTCGGCGCTCGCCATCAACACCCAGTCTATTAACAATCAAGGCGGGACAATCAAAAGCCAGAAAGCGCTTTCGTTGACCGCAGCGCAGGACTACACGCACCGCACAGGCGATACACTGACCAGTAACCAATCGGTCACCCTAAATATTGCAGGCACGTTGACCAACCTCACTGACTGGTTATTACCGGGTGATTTCACCCTATCGAGCCTACACTTCACCAACCAAGGCTCACTGGTCAGTAAAAACCTCGCCATCTCCACCGGTAAATTGGATAACCTGAATCGGTTAGAAGCCGATAAAATGACACTCAACGTCGACGCGTTAAACAATAGCGCCACTTTAATGGGGGATGAGATCCACGTAAAAGCTAAAACCATTGATAATCATGGGAAAAAGGCCGTCATTGCGGCAGCAAAACACATTGACCTACAAACAGAAAAAACACTCACCAACCGCGACCAAGCGCTGATTTACAGTGGTGATACCCTCACACTCACCAGTGCTGACTTAATTGAAAATAACGCCAGTTTTATTGAAGCGGAAGGTGACGTTTCCATTACCGCGCGTCAACTGAATAACTTACGTGAAGGGTTAGATATTCAGCGCGAGGCTGAGGTCGAAAATTATAAAAAGCAACTGTATAACTTTTACTGGCGTTCATTTGAAACTCAGGCCCATAAAAACCCAACTGCGATGGCACCAACCACGCAGCAGTTGACCTTTCAAAACGATCAGGCCGCGTTGGATAACAAGTATGGCACCATCTTAGACATTGATGCCAAAAATAAACGCGCACAAATGAAGGTGAAACAGCAGGATGGTCAAGTCACCACCCTGTGGGTCAATTATTTGGCTCTCACCCCCAATAGTGATGGCAGTTATGCCATGACCTTCTATGAGTCGCGTGGCGTACCGGGACGTATCAAAACCCCACCAACCCCTTACCATGGTGCGGTATGGCGCGTGCACAACCAATCTCGCTATGAAGTGTGGGATCCTAATCAACACATTGATGTGGCGACCGCAACCGGTATTGATGATTTTAGTTGGATACGCGAACGTTCGGTCACAGGCTCTGTCACCCGTGACAAATTGATCTCCGAAGGCATTGGCGCGCGCATTTTGTCGGGCGGCAATATGACGCTCAACATCACGGATTTACTCAAAAATGATGCCAGCACCATTACCTCAACCGGTGATTTGGATATCAAAGGTAAAGGGCACATTGAGAATACTGGCTATTCCGTGAATGAACGCCGTAAAGAATTTTATTCCGACCATTATGATGTCAGTAAAAGCCACTGGTATCCACAGTCCAGTAGTGACAAAACCACGGCACTCACCACCATCGATGGCATTATTTCGGGTAATGGCAATGTCTCGATCACCAGTGCCAATATCACCAATACCACCGTCAATGCCGCACAAATCACGGCGTTAGAAGCAGCGATGAATGCCGCCAAAGCGGAACGTGCAGAATGGGAACGTAATCCACTGGCGTTTGATATTGACGGCGTGAATAAACAAGACCTCAATACCACCGTCACGGAGCAGGGAAAATCTGAGCTTAATCAAACAGAAGGCGCTTCGCCAATCGATCGCCCTCTGCTTCCTGCTGAGCTCGCATTAACCGAGAAACAACACATTGGTGATGTAGCAACCTCAATCCCAGATAATGGCTTATTCCGTCCGAACTTACCCCCAGACAGCCCATTCTTAGTGGTCACCGACCCACGCTTTACCGACAGAAATAAATTTATCAGTAGCGACTACCTACTTGAGCGGGTTGGCTACTCCCCTGCCGATGTGCATAAGCGTTTAGGGGATGGCTTCTATGAACAACGTCTCGTCCGCGAACAAGTATTAAAACTCACCGGTCGCCCTTCTCTGCGTGAAGAAGATGCCATGGCGCAGTATCAATACTTGATGAATAATGGTGTTAAAGTCGCGGAAGAGTTCAACTTGCGTCCCGGTGTTGCCTTGACGCCAGCACAAATCGCCGCTCTGCAACAAGACATTGTGTGGCTGGTCAGTGAAACCCTCGATACACCACAAGGCCCCCAAACGGTGTGGGTTCCGAAAGTCTATTTAGCTAACACAACACTTAGCCTGACACAGCAAGGGGCAATGATCAGTGGTAAAACACTGAACTTATCCGCTGACAGCATTGATAATGCAGGAAACCTGTTGGCTGAAAAAGGCCTTGAGGTCGATGCGAAACAATTTATGCACCGTGATGGCGATATTAAAGCGGATACCATCAATATCCAAGCTGATAGCCTCACGTTGAGCACCAACTTACAAGATGCACTACGCCAAGCAACGATGAGTGCCACCGATATCACCTTAAGTGGCCATGATGTGCAATTGCAAGGCGCTAAACTGGATGCGACAGGCGATATCAAACTCAATGCGCGTGACAATTTATCCATTACAGCGGTAAAAAGTACCCATACCGGCAGTATTGATGTGATTGCGGGAGCGATGGGTGAACGCGGTAATGAAGGTCTAGATGCAACTGGTGGCCTTGCCCATATCAGCGGTGAATGGCAGCTCGCGCAAAGTAGCGAACTCAGCGCTGGTGGTAATCTCAGCCTCAATGCCGGAAAAGATATCACGGTCAAGGGCAGCCAAGCGCAAGCTGACGGCTCGTTGGATGTCAACGCGGGTGGCGATATCAATATCCTATCGGATAAAACCACCAATAAAAGCCAACTTGATGCACAAGGTAATGGTTCTTCCGTCAGTAACACTCGCGAAGAAGACAGTTTAGTGCTCAGTACCCTCAGTGGTGACAAAGGCGTTTCACTGAATGCAGGCAATAACTTGGTGGCAGAAGGCGCCCAAGTCGATAGCCAAGCAGGTAAAGTCAGCGTCTCAGCGCAAGATGTCACCATCACGGCAGCAACCCAAGACACCCACGCGCTAGACCAAGAGCAAACGCGCAATGGCAGCAGCAAAGGCTCACGTGTCGATGAGACCTCATCTCATGAGGTGGTCGGCAGCACATTCAGCGGACAAAACGGCGTCGATATCACCGCGCGTGATAAAGACATCACCGTCACGGGCAGCACCATTCACAGTGAAAAAGGGGAAATTACCCTTGATGCTAAACAAAATGTGATGCTCAATACCGCCACTGAAGAAAATAAAAAATATGTTGAAGAGCAGCGTAGCAGTAAAGGCTTCTTAAGCGCCAGCAGTGAGCACACCACCCAAAACGATGAAACCACGCGAGAAAAAGGCAGCTTGCTCAGTGGCGAAAAAGTTACCATCAACGCAGGTAATGACCTGACCGTCAAAGGCTCCTCCGTGGTCGCAGAAAACGATGTCAGCTTAACCGCTGGCAATAATGTTGATATTACTGCCGCGACGGAAACCGACTCGCATTATCTGCTCGAAGAGAAGAAAAAAAGCGGCCTAATGAGCAGCGGTGGCATTGGCTTTAGTGTGGGTAAACAATCCTCTCGCCATGAAGTGGATGAAAAAGGCACCACCCAAAGCCAAAGTGTCAGCACCATTGGCAGTACACAAGGTAATGTTAATATCACCGCAGGCAACAAACTGCATGTGGGCGGCGCTGACCTGATTGCTCAAAAAGACTTAAACCTCACAGGCGACAGCGTGCAAATCGACCCAGGCTATGATGAGCGTACCCGCACGGAGACATTTGAAACCAAGCAAAGTGGGTTTGGTATTTCACTCTCTGGCAGTGCAGGCAGCGCCCTCAATACTGCCGTCAGCACCGCACAACAAGCTCGTAAAGAAAGTGACGGTCGTTTAAATGCCCTGCAAAACACTAAGGCAGTGTTATCAGGGGTCCAAGCCCAGCAAGCCGTTGAATTAGATGGCCTTAAAACTGAGGCCGCCAATAACTACAATGCGGCAAACAACCTCAAGCCGGGTGATAAAGACTACCAAAAAGGCGCAACCAATACAGTTGGTGTCAACGTATCCTACGGCAGCCAATCGTCGAAAAGTGAAACCCACACCGACAGCCGCCAATCCCAAGGCAGCACCTTAAACGCAGGCCAAAACCTCTCGATTACCACAACGGGTAAAAACAAAGATACCAACCCTGACAGCGGTAATATCACGGTCGTCGGCAGTGAACTCAAAGCCGGCAAAGACTTGTCACTGTCTGCCACACAAGATATCAACCTTGTTTCTGCTCAAAACACGGAGCAGACCACCAGTAAAAACAGCAGCAAAGGCAGCAGTGTCGGGGTTGGCGTAGGCGTGGGTACAGGCGGCTACGGGGTCAATGTTTCAGCCTCCGTCAACCAAGGCAAAGGCCATGAAAAAGGCAATGGCCTCACTCACACCGAAACCACATTGGATGCAGGCAATAAACTCACCTTAAACAGTGGGCAAGATACCACCCTCAAAGGGGCGCAAGTCAGTGGTGAACAAGTCACTGTCAATGTCGGTCGTGACCTCACTTTGCAAAGTGAGCAAGACAGCGACCACTATGATGCTAAACAGCAAGAGGTCAGCGTCGGTGGCGGTTACACGATAGGTGGTACG